>JAIXLE010000280.1 GCA_026931725.1 Bacteroidales bacterium | reverse complement strand
AGCTGCAATGGCTACAACAGCTGCTGCGGCGGTGTTGTCGTGGTTCACAGCTGCCACGGTTCCTCTTGCCACGGTAGCTCCTGCTACGGTTCTTCTTGCCACGGTTCTTCTTGCCACGGTAGCCGTCGCGGTTTCTTCGGTGGTCGCTTGGGCCATCGGCACAACAGCTGCCACGGTTCCTCTTGCCACGGCAGCTCCTGCTACGGTTCCTCTTGCCACGGCCACGTTCATTACAACAGCTGCCACGGCGGCTGTGGGGGTATCGTAGTTGCTCCTTCGGTTCACAATGTCGTTCCGGCTCCTGTCGAAGTGAAGCCGATGCCAGCTCCGGCCAAAGTCGAAAAGAAATCGTAAGTGACCCGGTTTCGGCTATCCGCCGGAATCGCTGTCTGAAGTCCGGATCGCCGCGTGAGGCTTGTTCCTCACCGGCGTTCGCATTTTATGCGGATGGGAAGTGTCGGAGTGCGATTGCCAGATTCCCCCCTTCTGCGATATAGTGGACTCCATTCTCAGAATCTTCCGCGTATGGGAATCGTGATGAGCCAACCCCTCGCCCGCCCCCGGCTGGCCGACGTGGTCTATCGGCTCTACGATCGTCCACTCCATCCTGAACTGTTCACGGCCTTGGCCACGCGGCGTGTAAACCGAGACGGATTTCACCTGACCGTGCAAATCACGCCCACGGGGCACACGCTGGAATGGTGCCGCGGTGACACACACCTCTTGGAAGTCCTGGCCACGCAGGATCAGGAACTCCCCGAGGCGGGGCGACAGTTGGCCTTCCGCTTCGCCGGGGCTAGCCGTGGGAAATGCCGCATTGGAACAGCCATCAACTATCAAGTGAACTTGCAGGCGGAGTTTCTGGCCCCAGAGGTCTTTTTGCACGTCCACGAGGAACTGGCCCATGACGGACCGCGTCGCGGTTTAGTGTTTCACTTCCGCCCACATAACCGGCTCGGGCTCACGCCGCTCGGGTTGGTATCGGTCGAGACGATCCCGACCGGATTGGCCATCGCCTGCTTTCACACCTTCCCGGAAGAATTCGCCATTATTCGGACACAATCGCTGATTGAACCGATCCCGGCAGACTGACACCGCTCCATTCCGCGGACCTCTCCCGAGTACGCTCACCCGCGGACCGAGCGTGCGAGAGCCGATTTGGCCCATGTGTCTAGCGGAATGTCGTTATTTTTCGGAATAACGGAAATTCGCCGATTGTGAAGGCGGTCGAGACTGTGTCTTTCACATTTCGCATGATTTTTCCTGGCAAGGAATCGCCGCAACTGACTTCGCTCAGGAGAGATGCAGCCTGCGAACCCGCTTGAGGGTGGCCTGGGCGCAAAATGCCGACCGTATCGCGCCGTGAGTTCCCAGATTACCGTTTTTCTCCACCTCCGCAGCCGCGATCACGCGAATCGTGGCCTAGAATTGGGAAGCTATGCAGTCACGACTGGCGCACAACGGAGGTGGAGCGACATGTTAGTCCTCAGTCGGAAACTGGGTGAAAAAATCTATATTGGTGAAAATATCTGTATCACGGTTGTTGACATCGACCGTGGCAAGATTCGCCTGGGAATTGAAGCACCGCGTGATGTGCCGATTTATCGCCAGGAGCTGTTACCGCTCCAGGCACAACAGGCCAAAGATCAACCCGTGGCTGTTCAGAAGTTGCCCTCAGCTTCTTGAGGCGTTTGACGGGACTTGAGTGTGCCCAGTCGTGATCGGGCAATCGACTTTCAGAAGGTGTGTTCGGGCGTGACGTTGAGTCCGCGGTTCGCCTCCTTGATGTCGCTGGTCTCCGTGTGATTCCGTTGGCCGCACCTCCTGGTAATCGGCTCAAGATCCGAATGACACTCCTGTGCGCGTCTCGGGGCTCCTTTCAAGGGAGCCCCGATTGCGTTTGCCGAAGCATTGTTCCCTCATCTCCCGACCACTTTCCCATCCGCCTCTGGACACCGCTTCACGATCTGGGAAACTGGGCGTACTGAACGTGCATCCCGTTCCAGATTCACTCCTTGCACATGCCATGAAGAACGACCCCAATGGAGGTAGCCATGCGGTTCCTGTTGTGTGTGGGTGTGGGCATCGGCATCTACTCCTCGGCTCTCCCAGCGGCACCACCGCGACCGGCCCCAGTAACGTATCCGCCGACGTTGCCGCATGGTGCCCAAGGGGTGACGGATACCTCCCCAGAATTCCTCAAGCCCAAAGTGCCACTGCTGGAAGGCGTTACGATCGCCCGCACCGCACCGACGATCGACTTTGCCTACTTCCCCGGTCAGACCTACGCGGGGAACCCCTGGTCAAACTGGGGCGACAGTCTGGCCGTGAACGGGAAATACTACGCCAGCATCGGCGACCATCTCGCCCCAGCAGGGAATGCCTTCATCTACGAATACGACCCGGAGAAAAAATCCTTCCGACAACTGCTGGATCTCAAAAAGTTGCTCGCCTTGCCGGAAGGCCACTACGTCCCTGGGAAGATTCATAGCCGACTGGATCTCGGTGCGGATGGCTGGCTCTACGGCTCGACGCATCGCGGTTCGACCAAGGTCACGACCGATGCCTACCATTACACCGGCGATTGGATCGTCCGCGTGAACCCCAGCACCGGGGCCAGTGAGGTAGTCGCACGGGCTCCGGTGCCGAAGCACTGCATTCCCACCAGTGTCTTCGATCCGAAACGGCTCATCTTTTACGGCGGTACGGCCCCCGGTAGCGGCGACCCCAATAACATCCACTTCTTCGCCTACGATGTGCAGAATCGCAAAATCCTGTACGAAGACCCGCACGGCCCGGCCCGCTGCATGATCTTCGCCCCGTCCACCGGGCGGGTGTACTTCATTCCGGGAAAGGATTCCGTGGGCCAACTGGTCCGCTACGACCCCAACAAACCCGGTGCCGTGGAGAAACTTTCCACGACTATCGGCCTCCGAGCCGCCACGGACGAAACCCCCCAGCATCGGGTGTACACGGTGTCATCTGGGCAAAATGGGATGGATGCGGAACTGTACGTCTTCGACACAAAAACGGAAACTGCGACCAAAATCGGCCCAGCCGCCGTGGGAAAAAATCAGTACATCGCCTCGCTGGATGCCGACCGCACAGGCCGCTTTCTCTACTACATTCCGGGAGCGCACGGCGGCGCGGAAGTCGATGGCACGCCCGTGGTTCAGTACGACACCCGCACACACACTCGCAAGGTGCTCGCCTTCCTGCATCCGTTCTACCAGGAGAAGTACGGCTGCACCCTGCGCGGCACCTACAGTGTCGCTCTCGACGCGGCGGGGGAGAGACTGTATGTGACGTGGAACGCCAACCGGGGCAGCCGGGCGTGGGACACGGCCGCACTCACGGTGATTCAGATTCCACCCAGTGAACGCTGAGTAAGCCGTGCATTCTCGCCCGATCCACCATTTTCTGAGTACCTGGTATCATAACCGGATGGAGTCTCCGAGTCGCACCAAGATGGTTGCCCCGCCACCGACTGTGTCCCTCACGGATACCACCATCTGGCGCAGTGTCATCTTCCTGGCTTGGCCAGCACTCGCCCAACAAGGGCTGCTGCTTTCCATTCAGTTGTACGATCAGTACCTGACTGGGCAGTTCTCGCCGGAACACCAAGCCGCACTGACCACGGCCAACTATCTGTACTGGTTCGTCAGCAGTTATGCCGTGGTCATTACGGCGGGGGCGACGGCCTTGGTGGCTCGGTTCGTCGGGGCAGGCGATTTTGCCTTGGCGCGGCGGGCAGCGGGGCAATCGCTGCTGCTGGCCACGGGATTGGGGATCATCACCGCTCTCATCGGTCTGGCCGGGTTGCATACGCTGGTTCACCTGCTGCGTCTGGGCGACGCGGTCGCCGAACATGCGGTGGCCTACCTGACTCCTCTGGCGATGCTGCTACCGTTCTATCTAATAGAAGTCACAGGTATCGCCTGCCTGATCGGGGCCGGGGACACTCGCACGGGGCTCAAAGTCCTGGCCACGGTGGTCCTGGTGAACATTCCGTTAGCCAGTGTCCTTTCGACGGGATGGGGCGGGTTGCCGAACCTCAGTTTCGTGGGGATCGCCTGGGGAACCGGGATCAGCCACGTGGTCGGCTGCTTGCTGGTGTTGTTCACGCTGATTCGTGGCCGGTACGGGCTGGTCCTCGACCGTGAGGCACTCTTTCCTGATGGAAGCATGATTTACCGACTCCTCCGGGTGAGCATCCCGGCGGCGGCGGACAGCTTATCCGTGGGCGTGTTCCAATTCGTGTTCCTGGCAATGGTGAACGACCTCGGCCCGACCGCGGCGAGCGCGCACGGGATCGCTATTCGTCTCGAAGGGTTGGGCTATCTGTCCGGGGCCGCGTTCGCCGTGGCGGCATCGTCTCTGGTGGGGCGGTCCCTGGGTGCCCATCGGCCGGATCTGGCGGCACGCTGTGGCTGGTCCGCGTTGGCAATGGGGGCGGGGCTGATGACCGTGATGGGCGCGATCTTCTTCCTCGCGGCCCGGCCCATGTTCCACTTGTTCTGCCCGTTGCCGAGTCAGGCGGATGTGATCGCCACTGGGGTGCCGGTCTTACGGTTGGTGGCCTTCGCCATGCCGGGGTTGTCCGCGTGCATCATTCTGACGCAGGCACTCCGGGGGGCGGGTGATACCCGGTATCCGGTCATCATCACCTGGGCCGGGTTCCTCGGTGTCCGGCTGCCGTTGACCTACCTGCTGACCCACTCTCCGTACCAGTTTGGCCTGATCGGAGCGTGGATTGCGATGTTCGCGGATATTTACCTGCGGGGGTTCTTGTTCGTCTTGCGGTTCGCGGGTGGCGTATGGAAGACGGTGCGAGTGTAATACTCGCACCCGAACAGCTTCTGGCCGATGTGGCGAATCCTACGGGGTCGATCAGGCTCCGTACTTTCCGAGCCGGCCCGCGTGCGCCATCGCCAGCATCATCAGATACTTTGCTTCAAACTGGCCCAGACCGCCGCGGAGGCAGGCCCGTTCACTGAATTCCGTCAGCCCATCGGTTCGGCACGCATCGGCCACGATCACGGTGGGAACCGGGTGCCAACTGTGGCTACGGAGTTTGCTCGGTGTGCTGTGGTCGCCGGTGACGATGAGGACATCCGGCTTCAGCGCCCGAATCTCGGGAACCACGGCATCGAGCCGCTCAATCTGTTCCACTTTGGCCGGGAAGTTGCCATCTTCTCCCGTGCTGTCGGTGTACTTGTAGTGCAGGAAGAAGAAGTCATAATCGTTCCAGGATGCCTTCAACCGGGCAACCTGATCGGCGAGTGTCTGCCCGGCATCGAGAATGTCCATGCCGACGAGACGGGCTAGGCCACGGTACATCGGGTAGACGGCGATTGCGGCGGACTTCAGGCCGTAAACATCTTCAAATGTGCTGATCGGCGGGTAGGTGGCAAAACCCCGCAGGGTCAGGCCGTTGGTCGGGGCATCGTTTTTCAACACTTCCCGTGCCTGGGCGATGAAGGCATTGGCCACGGCGGCGGTTTTCGCGCTGGCAGGGTCGGCTCCCTTCGCCTCCAGAGGCGGAACGCCGACGGCTTGTGGGTCGGTATCGCCGACCGCGCCACCGAGGCCATCCCCTCGGAAGACCACGACGAAACGATGTTCTTTCACAGGTTCGACAAACACTTCCACGCCGGGAATCGTGATCGTCCGCAGTTTCTCCACGGTGGCGATGCAGCGTTCGGTCGTGGGCCGACCCGCTCGGCGATCGGTGATGTTGCCATCCGGGCCGAGGGTGCAGAAGTTCCCCCGAATGGCGACATCGCGTGGGCCAACGGCGAAGTTGATGCCGAGGGCTTCCAGAATGCCGCGACCGATGCGGTATTCCAGCGGATCGTAGCCGAACAGCCCGAGATGGCCGGGGCCACTGCCGGGGGTGATTCCGGGCAGAACCGGGGTACTCAACCCACTGGTGCCGACCGCCGCGCAGGCATCCAGGTTGGGCGTGCGGGCGGTTTCCAATTCGGTCCGGCCGCCCGGCTCCAGCGGCAATCCCCCGAGGCCATCGGCGACGAGGAGGACGATTTTCGTTTTGGCCGGTTCCCGCAGTTCGCGGATCAAATCGTGTGTGTTCATACAGAAAACTTTACGCCTTGCGTTGTGTGACGTACAGTACCCAAGAAATCAGAATTACACTTGCGTGATTTGGTCTAAAATTGTGAGACATCAACCGATGCCCGCGGTTCGCCCGGAGATCGGTGGTCCACGGCCCACAGACCGAGAGGCAAGAACCGGGGAATTTTTCCGATGCAGCTGCCCGATGAGTCAATCGAGTACAGTTATCAGCGGCTCATCGCGCCGCCGCCAAACGAGTGGTCGCCCCTGGCGGAGCTCCAATCGCAGCATCTCCTGTCGGCCGATCGGATTGAGGCGATACGATCGGTGATGAACACAGTGCGTGGGCAAGTCGCCGCGGAACGGGAACTGACGAATCCCCCCGCCAAGCTGCAACCGCTGATGCCGGGGTTCATCGACCTGCCCCAGAAACTCTTGGATCAGTTCCGCCGCAAGGGCGACGACAGCACCCTGGGCCGCGTGAGCCAACTTTCCACCCGAATGCGGGATAACTGCGACCGCGTGGTCGTTCTGGGAGTCGGCGGCAGTTCGCTCGGAGCCAAAGCCCTGTTTCAGGCGCTGGGCCACACTTACCATAATGAACTGCCCGATAAGCTGAGAATGGGCAAGCCCCGCCTGTACTTCGAGGGCGATAACCTCGATAACGACTCTTTGGCCGAACTGCTGGAATTGCTGGAAAATACCTGCGAAGTCCCCGACGACCGGGCCGAACGCTGGGGAATCATCGTGTGCAACCGTTCGGGCGAGTCGCTGGAAACGGCGGCAGCCTACCGCGCGGTGCGTGCCGAACTCGCCCGGTACTACGCGGCCAAGTCCGATCAGCATTTTTTGAAGGAACTCGTAATCGGTATCACCGGGGCGAGTACCAAACTCCGCGATCTGATGCTGGCGGAAGGTTATAGCGATGACGAAATTTTAACCACCCCCGACGATGTAAACAGCCGTTACGCGGTCTTCACCCCGGCAGGGTTGCTGCCCGCGGCGATCGTTGGCCTGGATGTGCGTGCCCTCTTGCTCGGAGCCGCCGCCATGACCAAGCGATTCCTGGAAGAACCGTTCGACCGGAACCCGGTCCTCCAGTTCGCCGCCGTCAATCATTTGATGACCGAGGAACTCGGCAAACGCACCCGCGTGATGACCGTCTGGGGCCGGAAACTCGAAGCCATTGGCCATTGGTACGACCACATCGTTGGAGAAAGCCTGGGTAAACTCGGCAAAGGGCCAACCCCCATGACCGTCGTGGCTTCCCGCGATCTGTACAGCCGGGGGCAACTCCTCCAGGAAGGCAACCGCGACAAGATCGTCAACAATCTTTATGTCCGAACGGTCAAACACAACCCCATCATGATTGGTATGGCGGATCGGAACGAAGATGATCTCAATTCCATCAGCCGCAAAGGGTTCCCCGACCTGATGGAAGCCGCGTTCCACGGAACGAACAAAGCCCTCGAACAGGCCGCGCGACCGAGTGCCGATATTTCCCTCCCCGTGTTGTCGGAACACACGCTCGGCCAACTTCTCCAGATGATGATGCTGGCCACGGTGGTCGAAGGGCGATTGGCGAATGTCAACCCCTATGGTCAGTCGGCCGCGGACCCGTTCCAACGCCATACCTTCGCCGAGCTGCGGGCCACGCCGAACTTGCCGAAAGGTGAAGTCCGCGATGCCGCCAAGGGTGTCTGAGGCTTCGCCTGCGTTCCGAACTCGACACGATGCCACGGCCAGCGGGGGATGATGGCCCAACCCGCCTCCGGGATGGAGCCACCCCGATCGTTTCTCACCGCGGAGTTTCTGATGTCCTCCCCACACCATCGCCGCGACTGGCTGACCGGGGCCGCCGCGCTCGGTGTCACCGCCCTGACACCACACGCCATCCCCGCCACCGAAACACGGAACCCCACACAACCGGGGACCAAACCCGAGCCGTTCCGCTATTGCCTGAACACCAGTACCGTCCGCCAATTCGTCGCGCCACACGGCGGCAAATCGCGTGGAATCGTCGAACTCATCGACATCGCCACACGGGCCGGGTATCAGGCCATCGAACCGTGGGTCACGGAAATCGAAGCCTATTTGGTGAACAGCCAGACCGCACGGGAACTCAAAAAACGATTCACCGATGCGGGGCTGGCGGTGCCGGATGTGATCGGTTTCGCGGAATGGATCGTCGATGACACCGCTCGCCGTACCAAGGGACTCGATCAGGCGAAGCGGACCTTCGAGTTGATCGCCTCCATCGGCGGTCAGCGAATGGCGGCTCCCCCGGTTGGCGCGACCGGTGGCCAAAGCCAGCGGGACCATCCGCAATTCTCTCGCCCAATCACGAACATGCTCGTCGCCGCCGAACGGTATCGGGCACTGCTGGAACTGGGGCAATCGTTCGGAGTCACGCCGATCGTGGAAGTGTGGGGCTTTTCCAAGACTTTGAGCCGATTGGGAGAAACCCTGATGGTCGCCGCGGAATGCGGTCTACCCGGCGGGTGCGTGCTGCCGGATGTGTACCATCTCTACAAAGGCGGTTCGGACTTCGCCGGACTCGGCATCCTGTCCGGTCAAGGAATCGGCATCTTCCATGTGAACGATTACCCCGCCATCGCCCGTGGCACCATCGTCGATGCGGATCGGGTCTTTCCGGGTGACGGCATCGCTCCGTTGAAGGACATTTTCCGCACGCTCCGGGCCATCGGCTATCAGGGGTATCTGTCGCTGGAACTGTTCAACCGGGAATACTGGAAACGCGATCCGCATCAAGTGGCGCAAGAAGGACTCGACAAGATGCGGAAGTGTAGTTCAGCGTGAACAGCCTGGCTGTGATTAGAAATCCGATCCGTTGACCAGGTCGCCCGCCGCACGGGTGCCCAGGGCGGACCAAGTCGCTCCGGGAATCTGATCGTTGAAGATTCGCACGGAACCATCGACCATCAGCATGTTCGCACCGTTGGGGTGTTGACTGCTGAAATCGTCGATGTGCCCTTCCGCGTGGTTCGGCCCGTGTGCGTGTCCGGGTTCTCCCGTGTGGCCGAGAACCAGGACCGGCGCTTCTTCACAATTCGGGTTCAGCGGGTTCGGCTGCCGAGGTGGCACAACGCCGCCAGTCACCGAGCCGGTCCAGGTGCCGTACACCCGGCCAAAACTCCGTTCCCCGACCGCCAGCGTCTGACTGGTGCCGTCCGTTACAGCAAGGAAGGAAATCACGCTGTTACGGTAGAAGATGCCATCCCCTCGATCCGGCGTTTCCGCCGCTTCGCCGGTGCCGAACACCCCAGCGTAGTTGGATGGCCCGACTGTTACCAACGTCGTCCCCCCGGCATTCAGCACAGCGAACGGCTGCCGAGAAGCGGAGATGTCCGCCGGGCACAGGTAGATCGGGATGGTTCGGTTGACGGATGATGCAATCGCCGGTGTGGTGATCGCGTTCCCGAGCGGGTTCAGCGTCCGAAAGAGGGGGTCTTGCTCGACGTGCGGCAGAATGAAGGTGGCCCAACCCCAACCGGGTCCGGTGTCGTCTCCGGCATCGCCACCTGTCGGCAGCGGGTACGGGGCACTGCGGTAGCCCGGCGGCAAGTGCTGGTACACATCATGGTAGCCGTGCAGAGCTAAGCCAATCTGCTTCAGATGGTTGGCACATTGCGTCCGCGCCGCGGCGGCTCGCACCTTCTGTACGGCCGGGAGCAATAGCCCGATCAGAATGGCGATGATGGCAATAACCACGAGCAGTTCAATCAGGGTGAATGCCCTGAGCCGCGTCCGTTCGTTCGGAATCATGATGATACTCGATACCGTGTATGTCAAAGTAAAACACAGTATCGACATCATAGCTAATTTTGCACGATGTCAAACAGGATTCGTGAAAAATCCTGTTTGACATCGTGTGTCCGCATGAAAATCCCCAGTTCGCGGCTGGGGACAGACATTCAATAATTGAGTCCCAAACGCACCGCCAATCCGAGTAATGCCAGGTTGCTATCCAGCGGCGCTCCGCCGAGTACCGGGCGGAGTGTCGTCGCGGGGTTCAACAGGGTCGAGCGGGATGAACTGCCCGCGTTGAACCATTGCTGGCCGACGAACCCGAGTTGACCGAAGAAAGACGTATTGCCGAGGGGACAGCGGTATTCCACGCCGGTTTCCAGGTCGAGAATCGGGATACCCCGATTGCGGGATTCACTGGCACTCTGGGGGTTCGGATCGTCGTTGCGCAGTTGTGCCCCAAAGAACGTCGCGTTCTGTTCCGCTTCCCCGAAGACAATGGAACCCCGGCAGAGTCCGTAGGCACTGAACCCACGGCTCCCGAGCGTGCGCCGCAGCTCAAACGCCGCGGTTGGCCCACCCCCCTGGAAGCGATAAGTTGATTGCAGCGTGCGCAACTCCAGTGGGCTCCCGCTTTGTGCATCGTAGGCGTTATAACTCTGGTCGAGGTTGGCGTATCGCACGCCACCGGAGCAGAGAAACCCCCAATCATCGCTTTGGAAGCGTTGGGTCGCTTCCAGGTCAATCACGCACAAGGCGAGCTTCGTGGTGACGGTGAATGCGGTCGTTTCGGGGCCGTACCGGATACTCAGGGTATCGCCGAATGCCTGGAGGCCGAGCGGCGTGGCGGAAGAAACGGTGTTCAGCAAGCCGCTGGCGACGATAACCGATTGCCCATTCGCCGTGCTGACGTTGAATGCCCCGGCAAACGGTGAGAGCACCGCCGTCTGGCTGGTTCCTTGTTGGAACCCCCAGGCACGCACCCGAATGCCGAGCCCATTGTCATTTTCGTAGCCCAGCCACACCAGCGGAGCCGCGGACATCGTGTGCCGAACATCGACCCGGCGAGCGGTTTCGGAAAGGGTCAACGTCTGGGGGTTGCGGGCATCGAGCGTTGTATCCAGTGTTTGCTGGGTAAAAATCGTGTAGGCGGGGTTGTTCTGGAAGTACGGTTGGACCACATACAATCCGGTTCCCGCCGTCCAGCCGGAGGAGCGCTGTTCGAGGTTTTCCGCTGGTGCCTGGGCATTCGCGTTTCCCATCCCGCCGCCGAGTAGGCACAACATCCAACAATAGCGGAGAATCCGCCGCGTCAAGTCGTTCATGGGTTGGTTCCTACGGGGGCCGCATCAGTAATTGACGCCGAGCCGCACGGCCAGGCCGAGGAAGTTTATGTCGCTGTCGCCGGTGTACGACGCACCGACGAACGATCCACCCGGAAGCACGTTGACCGATGAGCGTGAGGCACTTCCCGCTCCGCTCCAGTTCTGGGCCACCACGCCGACTTGCCCGAACAGTTGGGAACTCCGAACGATTTTGTTGTACTCCATCCCCAATTCCATCTCCGCGATCCCGATACTGGCGACCCGGTTCTCTTGCGCGGCGAGGTTCTGATCCGGTCGGGTCGCGCTCTGGTTGGCTTCGCCATACACCATCGAACCGCGCACCTTGCCATACAGGTTCAGGCACGCGCAGCAGACCGGGTGACGGACCTCGACGGCCAGTGTCGGACCTGCCCCGTGAAACGTGTTGTTCGAGAGCAAAGTGTTGTTGCTGCTCTGCGGAACAAAGGCGTTGTAGGATTGGTCAATCCGCGCGATTCGCACACCGCCAGCGAACAGGACGTTCCACCGGGAACCGCTATGAACATAGATCGCTTCTGTATCCAGGACTTGCACGTTCAACTTGCTGGTCACTTCCATCGCGGATGTTCCGTCGATGAAACCGAGGCCCAGAGGGGATGCGGAGTAGAGCAGTGTACTGTTGACACCCGGTGCGCCACCGTTGAGGACTTGGTCGGTCCCTTCGCGGAAGTACCAGTAGTGGACACGAGCGCCCAATCCAGCCGCGTTCACAAAGCCGAGCGTGACTTCCGGGGCAACCACCACGGAATGGTCGATGTCGAGGCGTTGCGTCAGCCGGGTGCCGGGCGATCCGGGTGGAATCGCACCTGTGCTACGGTTGGTCGTTCGCTGGAGGCCGAACGCCATGTTGTTGTCGAAGCGGGCCTGCATCAGCAAGACACCGGCTTCGGCGATGAAGTACCCACAATTCGGAGGGGGGCATGGATCGAACGCGGACTTCATTAGCGGTTCGGTCCTGACATCCGTGGTGGGCATCTCCGCCGTGAGCGGCACGACGGGGGACGCACCCAAAGGCAGAAAATCCGGTTCGACTGCCCAAACGACCGAAGCGTGGCCAAACGCCCCCACAGCAAGCGTGGCCATGAGCAAAGCCCTGGTTCCTGGCATACGATCCTCGAAAACGTCTTGTGCCGGTTCGGACATTCCGTTCCGTACACTTGAGATCCGATGTCTGGAGGCTGTGTCAGCTTGAAGTGTGTTTGTGCTGCGAGAAGGAAGGACATTTACGGGAAATGGTGTTCCCCCCAACCCTTGCGGGGTAGGGGGTGTTGTTTTCGTTTATTTTCCCCGAACAACCGACACTTCCGCGTAGCTTGGCATCGCGTTCATGGCTTTGCGGTCGGTTTCCAATTCCTGCATGAGCCGTTGGGCCGCTTCCTGGTGATTGGTCAGCGTCACATCGGACGGTGTCACCATCATGGCCGGGAGCGGCGGCGGTGGCGCGGGCCGCATCAGGGGCACGGCAGCCATGTTCGGCCCGAGTTCCTTGACGCGGGCACCTTCTGGTGTCGTCCGCATCTGAGGTGGAGCCCCGAAACTCCCCGCGAACGGCCCGATCGGCTGAAAATGGACGCAGCCCACGGCCGGGGTGAGGAGCAACAGCAGAATCAATTTCTTCATGGCTGCGGTGCCCCCCGGAAGGTGCGTGCGGAAGCTGTTGCCGGGCGTTCGGGCTGATTTTTCGACCCACGGGCCGTAGCCGTTCCGCGGGTCAGCGGTGTTGCCGCTACGCCGGAGCCGAGCTTTTCATCCAGCCGGACATCCGCGGGTTTCGGGGTGGACTGCTGGGCCACCGCATCCCCCGATGTGAGCCGTGGAATCTTCACGCCGAACCGCGCGACACGGCCATGATACAACGCGGTCGCCTGGCGTTCGAGCGTGTCCGCCTGCTGCATCAGGGCATCATCGTGAGATTCGAGCGCGAGTTGCCGCAGTTTCGTACACACTTCCAATCGGCGGAGGTACGCTTCCTGCTCAGCCTGGAGCGCCTCGGCCACGGCTTCCGGCGCAAGGGGAGCCGTGGGAATCGGTGGCCGTGCGGGTGTTGCGGCCGCGGGTGCCTGGGGCGGGCTCGGCTCATCCGCGCCGAGCAGCCGGTGATACCAGGGTTTCGCGGAAGAAGATGATGGAGACGGTGAATCAGCTGCCCAGCTAGCCGAAACCCCCGCTCCGGTTGCCAGGGCTGCCGCTAGCCCCCAGGCTCCGAGTCGGCGCATGAAACTTCCCCCTGCTGCGGACCAAAACCGGACCCCCATCCGGTCCCACACTGCCTGTGGGCTGCTCAGTCCGTGCGTGTTCAATGAAGGACGAGCGGCTTATGCCGTGAGCCAGCGGTTCTGTAAAGGGGATTTTTTGCCATTTCCTGAAAATCGAAAAACAACGCACCCTGCCCCGGCCCATCGGCACGAGACAGGGTGTAAACAGCCGGTGAGAAAGCACCCGAATGCGCGATCACCCGCCAGCGCGAACCGAGCCATTTTTCCGCTGACCACTATGGCTGAGGTCCATGACCCGGCCCTGTTCGTCCATGGCCAAGTGGAACCGTTCTTCTCCCTGAATGCGGTGCAGCGTCAGGTGATAATCCTGGCTGGTCGCCGCCATGACGGTGAGCTTTTCCGGTGGCTGCAAGGCTCGCAGTTGCCCCCAGGAGCCATCGCCGAGGTACAGCACGCCGTTCGTGTGTTCCATGCCACCGAGTAGCGTCTTGGTGCGTTTGAAGGTGTGATCGTGATGTTCCAACACGACCGGCACCCGGTATTGCTCGAACAGCGGCACCCAGTGTTTGCGGTTCTCCGCGCCGGTGCCACCCTTCCCATTGGAACCGACCATGGACCGTGCCGAGGGGTACGCGGGAACGTGGTTGGCCACAATCACATGCGGATGGTCCCGCCGGGCTTTCAGTGTCTGGTCGAGCCAGCTCGCCTGTTCGCCGCCGATGGGGGTCGTGTGCCCACTATCCAGCAGCACCAACGAGAGATAGTTGCCGAAATCCAGCGCGGTGTAGCTCGTGTCGCGGTACAGGCCATCAAAGAGAGCAAAGAAGAACGGAGCCCGGAGCCGATCCGTGCCGTAACCGCCGATGACTTCGTGATTACCCAGGCAAGCGACCAAAGGAATCAACCGCCCATCCCGCCCAATCATGTGCTGCGCGTAATTCCGCAGGAACTTCAAATGCGTGGACGAGGAACGGCCATTCTCGTAGGCCAAATCGCCGCCGATCAGTGCGAACAGCGGGTCTTGCCGGGCCGCCTGGATGTTGTTCGCAATCGTGTGAGCATTGGTGCCGCAGTCGCCGCCGGAGATGAAGCTAATGGCATTGGTGGCCTTGGCGGGCATCGTGCGAAAGCGGTAAGTCGGAGACTCTTTGCCGATACGGAATTGATAATCCGTGCCCGGTGTCAGCCCGGTGAGTTCGGCCCGAAACACTTTCAGGTCCGTCAGTGGGTACGGCTTCGTGGTGGTGGCCTGCGTTTTCCACGGTTCCGCCGCCTGGGCACCAGCTGGCCCACTAGCAGCCGCGCTAGCCGGGAGCTTGCGTGTGTCGATGGCCTGGTAAGAGATCGTGGTGTCCGCTGTCTCGTTCAAGGCTCCGACCCATTGCACCGCCATCGTGGTCGTGGGATCGTGGAACCAAGTCAAAAACAGGGTATCCGGCTGGAAGGGGTGTTTGCGATCCGAGGGCGTAGGCCGGTCAGCCGCCAGAATCGGTGTCGAACTCGCAGCCAGACCAGCAAGCGAGGAACCCAAGAAAACACGGCGTGATGCGGGGAACATGCGGGAAGTTCTCCAACATGGTGGGAGGGCAGCCAAGCCAGCCCGTTAGCTGGCTTGTGCCAACAGGATACCACGCACTCAGGAAGACACGCCAGACCCTACCGGATGTGCTGGTGGGAATGTCGCAACTCGCTCTTGTCAACGGTCGGGTGTTTCGGGTAAACGATTCTCCACGATCAATCCTGTGCCTCTCGGCTGCGGAAAGGAATCCCATGCCCCGGACAGACTCTCCGCTGATTCACCCCACAGCCCTCATCGGCCCAGAAGTCCGGCTGGCGGACGATGTGCGCGTCGGCCCCTACGCCATTCTGGAAGGCCCGGTCAGCATCGGAACGGGCTGCGTCATCGGGCCACATGCGCATCTACTGGGTCGGCTCACACTGGGGCGAGATAACATCATCGGCACCGGCTGCGTCCTCGGCGCGGAACCGCAGCACCTCGGCTACAAAGGGGAAGACACCGAAACCATCATCGGGGACGGCAACACCTTCCGCGAGCATGTCACGGTTCACCGGGGGATGCCGGGCACGGCGGGAACGATTATTGGAAACAACAATCTGTTCATGGTCAACACGCACGTTGCCCACGATTGCCGGGTCGGGAACCATTGTGCCTTCGCCAACGGAGCCGTCATCGGCGGGCACTCGGTGGTGCAGGATCGTGCCCTTCTCTCCGGGAACACCTGCGTTCACCAGTTTTGCCGGGTCGGGCGGATGGCCTTACTCAGCGGCACCAGCTCGGTCAGCCAGGATTTGCCGCCGTTCTGGATCGCCCAGGGCGGTGTGAACATCGTACATGGTGTCAACATCATCGGGATGCGGCGGGCGGGAATCCCCGCTCACGAAATTCAAGCCGTGCGGCGGGCGTTTCGGACGATTCATCTCCAAGGGTTGACGATCTCGTTTGCCGTGGCTCGCGTGGAAGCGGAATCCGGCGATCTTCCCGCCGTGCGCGAACTCATCGACTTCATCCGTTCCGCCAAGCGGGGAATTTGTTCGGGCCTCGACCGGAACAACGTCTCCCGCGATTCCGATGACCAACTTCCTCTGCCCAAAGCGGCCTGACACACTGCGGGTTCCATGCTGAAACGCGCCTATCTCTGGTGGTTCGCCATCCCCTTGCTGACGCGGTGGGCGATTGTCTTATGGTTCGCCCTGCTGGCGGGGGTCACTGGGCGCGTGCTGGCATCCGCCCCGACAGCGCAGACCGTGGTGCCGATCTACCTCGGAGCCGGGGAACGCTGGCTGGCCGGGGAATCGCTGTACGATGCCCATGCCCAGACCGGCGGCGATGTCTACCGCAATCCCCCCGGAGTCGCGGCGGCGTTCACGCTGTTGGTGCCCTGGCCGGAGAAACGCGCCGGTGTCGTCTGGCGGCTAGCCTCCGCGGCGGTGTTCCTGTGGGCACTCGCCCGTTTTCGCCGGGATCTGTTCCCCGATTGGACGAGGAATCAGACCGCGATGCTGTTCGCCCTGGCCGTGCTGATCGCGTTGCCCGCCGTGAATAACGGGCAGGTGAATCTGCTGATCGCGGCCTCGGCGATCGGCGGTATCGGTGCCTGTGTGCGGGGGCGTTGGTGGGAAGCGGCGAGCTGGTTCGCGCTGGGCGGTTGGCTAAAAGTCTATCCCTTGGCGGTCGGGTTACTGGCGGGGTTGGTGGAACCGCGGCGACTGCTGCCCCGGCTGCTCATCGTGACCGGAGCAGGCTTTCTGGCTCCGCTACTGTTCCAGAACCCGGCGTATGTCTGGCAAGAATATCAATCCTTCGCCGTCACACAAATGGCGGATGATCGCACTTATGC
>JAIXLE010000121.1 GCA_026931725.1 Bacteroidales bacterium | reverse complement strand
AGCTTGTCCCCATCGATGTAGGCACTGGCCTTGCCGTCCAGTGTATAGGTTCCAACTTTGAGCGGGGCAGTCGCGTCCGTCTTGGAAGACGCGCTCAAGATGCCCATGAAGTCTTCGAGAGACTTTTCCTCGATGGGGAACACGGGCCGATTGATCTCAGGCAGTACGAAAACGGCCCGTGTAAAGGTATCCTTACGTTGCCCGTCACGTACACGGTAAGTGCCGACCAAGCTGATCGAAATGCCATTTTCCTCCTGAGAGACCTCAGACAGGTCAGGGATCTCATCGCCCTCTGGAAATGTTGGCAACTCGACCGGGTGCCGCCAAACGCTTTCGATGATACCGATCAGCCACTCATCCCCCATCGACTGGATGGCGACCAAGCGACCAACACGCGCCTTTTGCAGGCGCTGTCCGTCGGTCACTCGCACGGTAATTCGTGAAGTTTCAACGCTGCGAACTTCGCCCAGGGATTGCTCTTCGGTGAAATTGAAAATGCTCATTATTGCCTTACTCCAGGAATTTTCTCAGGAAGTCATCAAGCTGCCAGAGAGGTTCTGGAGATTGCAGCACATTGCCGTTCCAATGACAGGACGCCCCTTCGTCCGATTTGAACAAAGCTATCACGTGGGAATGGTCGCGGAGCAGCTGCTCAATATTAGGAGTTGGGTTGCGTGTAACAATAATGAGGGGCATCCCTTCGGATAGACGGCGTTTAATAACACCCTGTAGATGGTCGTCATTGAATCCAAAACCGATGCAAAACAATGCTTGCGTCTGAGCAAGCACCGCATTCATCTCGGTGCGCATTGCATCGAACAGCGTGTTGACCAATGCATCCTGATACTTAGATGGACCAGGCACGACAATGGCCCTGTCAGCGACAGAAACGTCATTGAGGACTTCCACTGGCCCCTCGTCAGTTGTCAACCAACTAATCGAGCCATGAGGCTTGTACAGGCGAACCGTTTTGCAGAGACGGTGATCGACCTGCTGCTGGCGTTTCTCAGCCACAAGAACACGATTGTATTGCGTTTGAAAGAGCGGATGGGGACGTGGCCTGCGCCGACGGAACCCCATGAATCCTGTGTCCAGAGGGAGGTTCGCAAGATCG
Source organism: Bacteroidales bacterium (assembly GCA_026931725.1). Lineage (GTDB taxonomy): Bacteria > Planctomycetota > Planctomycetia > Gemmatales > Gemmataceae > JAIXLE01. The sequence continues at coordinate 15,837 of JAIXLE010000121.1, read as the reverse complement.
CAAAACAACTCCAGCAACGTGTCATAGTTGGTCGTGATGACGTGGATACATTCCGCGTTCTGCGGTGAGCCCTTGAACAAGTGATTCAGGAGGCGTGACGGTGCATGACAGACAGTTAACTTCTCGCCAAGAATGCGTGTTTCTGCGGCGATGGTCTTGTCAAGGATCAGCTTTGCGGTTTCTCCGCGTATGGCTGATGCGATCTCACCCCATTCCGCAGCGCCGAGGGGAATATTATTCAGCCCCGCCTCCAGATTTTCCTTTACCGCTTCAATTGATTGCGTCCAGGCATTCCTTGTTTCATTGGTGGTCAGCACATCGTGGACAGCCGTTGTCAAGTGCTCCGCCAAGGCTCCCATGCCGGGAAGGTCGTAACCACAGGAGAAACCAGACCCAATGAGCAGCACTGGAGTTTTACGAAAAAAACCTTGTATGTCGGCGAAGAAATCATCTGGTAATTCGTCTGCTGCCATATCGACCTACCTCGCCAGTTCGATGTAGGGAACGAACACTTCCAGCAGGGACAGACCGCCATGCTGGAGCGTTGGGTAGCCAGCCGCGCTCTTCCACTTCCGCCTGCCCAGGACGAGTTGATGCGTCCCGCTGGCGGTGGTGAGTTTCATATCAATCGGCGGCACCCAGGAGCCATCTTTGCTGCTCGGATCCGCCGACCGACCGCTCTTGAAGACGGTCTTCATGTAACCGGACTGGTCCTTGTCCACGATGTCATGGAAGTGGCCGCAGGCCGCATAGCCATGATCGCTGGTGATGACCAGCCGCCGCCCGGTCGTGAGCCGCTCGACCAAGGCCCAGAAATCATCGGAGGTGAGTTTCTGGTAGGTTTCCTTGGCGAGCTTGTGCAGCGATGCCCCCGGCCCGGACAGGTCGTGCATTCGGGCGTCCGGCCAATGGTGCCAGAACGCAAACCCGGTCTGAGAACCGACGAGATTCACACAGTCGAGCCAGTTCAGGTCGCAATTGGCCGTCGTCGCTCCCTTGAGCTTGTGAGCCGCTCCGGCTCCGTTGTTATCCAGGGCCGACCGCTGGCTGAATCCGAGCGATTTGGCGAAGGGCGTCGTTTCGGCGGGGAGTTCGCTGCCCCGGCAACCGGCATCTCGAATCTTGTAGCCGCGCCGTTCGGCTTCCGTGAGCAACCAGGGCGTTTCCCGGAGCGACAACCCATCGAGAATCAGAATCGCCCGGCCATCGGGGTTGGAGCCCCAAAACGACACAAGACTGTCGCTGGCCTTTGGGATGCACGCCTCGAAATGCGACCAGAGTTCCCATGCCGAGCCGGAGATCACGTTGTCCAGTTCGTTCAGGTCTTTATCGCGGCGCACGACTTCGGCATCCGCCGCTGCCGGAGCAATCGGCGCGGAAAACTGTTCCCATAGATACGCGGTGATGGCCTGCCAAGCCTCTTGGGGCGGGGCGGTCGTCACCTGCGTCAGAAGATCGGCGGCAATGGGCATCAGGTCGCCTCCTTCTCCAGATCAAGGCCGTAGGTCACGCCGTCCGGCAGGTCTTTGAGCAGCTTCTGGAGCTGCGCGCCGGTCATCTTGGGAATCTTGATGGCTACGTTCGTGAGCGGCGTCGCCGGACCGATGCCCCAGGACTCGACCTGGCCGAGCAGGTTGAGGCCCGATGTGGGATTCGCGGCGTGCTGCTGCTTGGCCGTCGCGGCCTGCCCGCCGCCGAACAGGTTGGTCAAGCCGGTGCCGGTACCCTCTGGAGTGTCCGTTCCTGTTGGCGTGGTCACACCGCCGGCTCCATTGCCGAACAAGGAACCGCCGCCAGTTGCACTTCCACCCGACGTACCCGTTTGCGTCGTCGTTACAGGAATCTTGCCGCCACTGGCGATTACGGCGTCCGGTTTGTGCAGCGTCGTTTCATCCAGATGTTTGCCGGTGCCGAGTTTGCCTTTCATGCGGTGCCAGGCATCATCCGGCGTTTCGCCCGGACGGGCTTGCAGCATGTCGAGGCCACGGACGTTGATGGCGATCTGCCCGCCCGCGCACATCCGAATCACTCGCTCTTTGATCTCCGTTTCGCCGAGCCACGGAATGCAGGGTTTGCCACCGGGCCGAGGCTCCCGCAGGTCTTTGAGCAGTTTGCCGACGGAATCCGAGTTTTCGGCAAGCAACAGGACGTGTTCCTCGAACTCCTCCGGCTCGAAGACGGTTTCCTTGATGAGGGCATCCACGGCGTCGGGGATTTTGTCCCCCTGCGCTCCGTGGCTGATCTCCTCGAATTGGCACTTGGCCGGGTCGCCGAAATTCCATTCGGTCAGGACGGCGAAGCGGTCGAAGCGGCTTTTGAGCTTGGCCGTCAGTTCGTTTTGAAACTTCTTCTGAAGGTCGCCATAAACCGGATCGGTCTTCTTCCATTGCATGGCGAGGAAGACCGCCCGCGCCAGAACGATCAGTTCCTTGTCGCCATAGAGCCAGTCAGTTCCCTTCTGAGGCAACAGAAAGCGGATGGTGTTGCGGTTGTCTTGCAAACGCTTCGCCAGCCACTCGCCAAGCGTGGCATTAAGTTTCTCGGGATAGGCCGGGACGACAACGAGCGTGAGCCGTCCGTCCCAGTTCTTCGGCTGGTCTTTTTCGTCGAACTCGGACCAGGGATCGCTCTGCCACTTCCGTTTGAGAACGACGACCCGGTGGGCTTGCGAAACGCTCTCCGGCCCCCCGATCACCGAACGGACTTCCTTGGCGAGATGCTCCACGTCCTCGCCGTTTTGGAACAGTTTGTCGTTCTTGGCGTGAGCGATGAGCTTGGCCTGCGGGTTTTCCTCGTTCTTGAAAACGAGCCGGGTACCGATCCGGTGAATGTTGAAGCTGTTTTCCTCAACGGTCGCCAGTTCGGCCTGGAACTGGTTGTCGTCAATGGCAAGGTTGCGGGTGATGTCGATCTGAAGCTCGGCAGGGTCGGCCCCGACGAGCTTGTCCACCGTCAGCGACCGCAGCCACAGGGCACTGACGATCTCGCTCAGATGCGGCACTTCCTTGGTCGGGTTCTTCACCGCGTCCCGCACGGCTTCCAGGTTGCGGATGGCCTTCTCCCGCAAATCCTTGTGAAGCTGATTCGCCACGGAATCGAGCAGCGAAGCGACACCGCTCTTTTCGTTGGTCAGTGAGAAATCGGCAGCCGTGATGATCGGCTGGTTTTCGTCCACCGTCTTGAACAGGTCCACCAGAATCTTGATAAGGTCGCGGGTTTCCTGCGCGTCGGTGGCGATCAACACCTGATCGTCGAGCAGCTTGAGCAGGTGCGGCGCGAACGGCCATGCCTCGATGAAATCGACCTGCCGCTTCTCTTGCTCGGGCTGCGGCACTTTCGCCAGCCGGAAGTATTCGCCCAGATGACGCTGGATCGCCGCTTCAATCTTGGACGGCGGCACCTGCATCCGGTTGTCGAAGATGCGGTACAACAGCAGGCGTTGACGATCCCGCTTGGCCAGCGGTCCCTTGAAGTCCACCAGCACCGGGTTGACGCGGTGAATCTGCTGGTAGGCATCCGAGTTGCCGTCCCGTACCGAAACAACCAGCGAGAGCAGCTCCGGGTTCTTCTGGGCGATCTCGGAGAGAATCTGAATGAAGTTGAACGCCCAGTTCCGCCACGGATACTGCTTGGAGTTCGTCAGCCCCTCGTACCAGGTTTGGTATTCGTCGAGGATCAGCACAGTCGGCTGTTCGACGAACATCTCGACCATCAGGTCATAGCTGGGCACGTCCGTCTTCTTCTCGCCCATGCCTTCCCATTTGCCGAGGTATTTCTGCCCTTTGGGGTGCCGCTCGAAAAGAACATCCCAGAGGAACTTGTACCGCTGGAGGTGCAAACTCTCAGCGATGACCTGGCAGTCCTGCCGCAGTTGCAGGGCACCGACATCGGGTCCAAGACGCTCCGCCCACTCAGTCAGCCATGCCTGACCCGCCGCCGGGTTGGTGCAAAGATGGAACAGGGCGGCCAGCAGGTGCGATTTACCCTGGCCTCTCGCCCCCATCAGCACGACGGGCCGCGATTGGCCGGGGGCGATGGATTCGACGGTTCTGAGCAGATCGAACGACGGATAGGTGATGCGCAGGAACTCATTCGCCGGAACTTCGAGCGCCCCAGTTTTGGACTGGTTGGTAAAATCGACGGTGGTCCCTTTGAGGCGTTTGCCACGGAACTCATCTCGAAGTTGTAGGCCGAGCATCGTTGTCCTCGTTACATGAACTTCTTCACGGCGAGGTAAAGTTCCCGCCAATCGACTTCGTGGGATTTCCTGGGACTGCGGCGTGACTCGGCGATCTGCTCGCGGACACGCAGCAGCAGCAACGCCTGTCGAACCGACAACCCTTCTTCTTCCGCCAGTAGTGCCAGCGCTTCGGGAATCTGCGATTCCCCGTGATGGGCCGACTCCTCGCCGATCATCAGATAGTCGAGAGAAACGCCCATCGCTCGCCCCAGATCCAGCAGGGTTTCCGCCCCGAGGCTGCGCCGGCCGTTCTCCAAGTCAGAGAGGAAGCCCTTGCTGATGCCCGCCTTTTCGGCCAGGGCATCTTGGGTCCAACCGAGTTCCACCCGGCGCTGCTTCACTCTGTCGCCAACGGTCGCCATGCCTGCGTTCTCGCCCGAAATCGGGGAAAGCCACCTACTGTCACTGGAAATGAATGTGATTGTATAGCGAACAGGCCTGCATTGCCAGCGGACGGCCTGGTTTTCAACCGAAATCCGGGAATGCCCTTGCCTCGCAACGTGAGCAACTCACCGAAGGCGAGGGCCACTTCAATAGCGGGTTTTGACGTAAATGCCCACACTTCCGTAGCAGGCATGGCCCTGCCGGTTCTTGTGTGGCTTCAGACTCGCGTCATGGGTGCTTCGCGTGAACTGCTTGCCGCAGACGGAGCACTTAAACACATACTTTGGTCCGCCTCCCGCTGGCCGCTTCCTCGTCTGCCCGGTGCGGGCCTTGGGTGCCGAAGACCGCCGTTGTGGTTGCGTGAGGCTGTTTGATGACACCTGGCGGGCACTGAGGCGAACCGGGCCTTCGGGAATGAAGTCGATGGAATAGCGAGGCGTGAAGGGTTGCTCGATCACGGTCGCGCCAATGATCCTGTCCGTTCGGAAACAGCGGACTTCCGCCGACGGGAGTTTGACCCCGTAGAGGAGCAGGTGGCCGTCGGATGTCGCCCGCAGCGAATACGGTTCGATGACGTATTTCTGGCGCTGCCCATTCTCCTTCCGATAGTCGAGTTCCACGCACAATCGGTTGACTGCCGCGAAGCGGACCCGTTCCAACGTGCTGAATTGTGGGCTACCGGCCACCAGCGTGATGGTTCTGGTTTCGCCCTGAGACTTGGCTGGGATCTCAGGCAGTTCGCTGACCGGGGCCGATTCCGGCTTGTCGAGCCAGGAGAAGAAGGCAGGCAGTTCATTCCAATACGAATCGAACGGCGGAAGCGCCTGCAACTGGTGGCTCAGTTGTTCCTTCCAACCGGCAGAGCAGACGTCCTTGTGCTGATCCAAGTCTCCAAGACTCGGCAGCGAAATGGCCTTGAACTCGCATTTCTTCGCCAGGACGGATTTCACGTCGCGTGCCACCTCCCGCGACTCCGGGCGGCGGTAGAAATTGATCACGTCGTATAGATCGCGGGGGCGAGTACGTTCCTTGAGGGCACGAATCTTCTCGGCGAAGACCTCAGCGTAGGAGTAGGATTGGACACTGATCCCACCTTCGGGGCAGTCGCTGAAATCGTGCCGCACCGGCATCACGACCGGTTCATCGACCAAGACCTCATCCACCGACAGATCGAGCTTGATTCGCGGCATCGAGTGCTTGCCGGAATAGGTCGCCGGTCCCTTGTAATAGACTCGCCCCTGGGCGGAATTGATGCCGCGAGGATTGGTGTAAATCTCGAACTTCAACCGATCCGCAGGCATCTCGACGCCGCTCTGCTCGTATGCCCATTCCGCAATCTCGGTAAATGCCTGGAGCAGGAACGCTTCGTCGATGTGCGATGCGTCGCGCAGCGTGAAATCCAGGTCTTCGGAGAAACGGTAGGTCTCAAAATAGCATTTCTTGAGGCATGTCCCGCCCTTGAAGACCCACGAATCCCGAAGCGCTGCGTGCTGGCTGATACCGGCCAGCAGCCAACCCAGCACGTAATCCTTCTCGATCACATGGGTTTGCAGATTGGCCTGCGTTGCCTGTTCTACGATCTCATGCTTTGGGATCATTCTGTCCGCTCCGTTCCGATGGTGAGCATCGACGGCACGAACAACCGCCAGCGCGTTACCAGTTTGTCGCCTTTCATCGCCGGGTCGAGCTGCGCATTGCCTTTGCTCAGACGCGATTTACAGGCGGTTACGAGGAAATCGTCGTCACCCAGCAACCGTTCCGCCAGGAAGCCCAACCGCTTGAACACCGCCGCGTTTCCCAAACGGTCGGCGTACTCGACAAGCAGTTTGGAATTGAAATGCTGGCTTTTGACATAGTTCTTGAAACAGTCCACCACATGCTCGATCCCCCCTCCGGCCCAAGGGTTGGAGAGCATGTCCACGATGGTCCGGGTCGGGTCGGACACCGATAGTTTCTTTTCCTTCTTCCAGACGGTCTTCGTTCCGAATTGCCGTTCGGAATCAACATGCGTCACCACGAACGGGATGTTGTGGATGACCTGATTGCGTTTGGCGACGGGCCGAGCGGTAAAGACGCAAACGTCCCGGAAAATCTGTTCCGTCAAATCCCAATGCTCCGCCGCCGACCAACCGCCGACATACGCGGGACCGAACAGATCGGGGATGACGATCCAGGCATCCTCCAGGGCGCGATCCTCGCTGATGGACTCCACCGGCACCGGGACGTAGACGCCCCTTTTGATGCGGCTTAACCACCCCTGTTTGCACCAGCGCGCAAGCGTCTTCGCCGCGTCCTCGTTCCCGACCTCCAGAATGCGGGCTGCGTTCTCGACCGTCAGAACCTCTCCCCCCTCGCGCAGCAGTTTGCCCAGACGCATCCGCGTCTGGGAACGGCCATTGGTTGTGTTGCTGGCCATGCTGTATTCCATCTCTCGAAAATCGTCAAAATCGTGATTTAATCGAGTTTAAGTGTACCTTGCGAGGGGCAAAAAGTACAGCAGAAATCGAAAAACGCCCCTTTTCAGTGAAAATCAAGCAGTTGAATGTACTGCATCTCGCCAGTGACCAACCCGGATTGGCCGATTTGCTGGCGAACAACGGCTTGTTGATGGCCGTGCCGCCGCGAAAGGCGACGCGGTTCATGGATTCCCTCTACTTGGCCGGTTCGGCTACGAGTCGCCGCAGTACCTGCGTCACCCTCGCCCGGCTGACGCCGAGGTGCCGGGCCAGAGCGGCCCGGTTCTCGAACTTGCCAGAGTCGAGCAATGCCTGGTAATGGCGGGCCAGTTTCATCCCGTCCGGGCGTTCTTTGCGGGCTGGCGTTGACTCCGGTTTTTCGTCAGAATGGGCGTACCAAGGGCGAAGGACGATCACCGGGCGTCGCTCTAACCTCTTGAGAGATAAGGTTCCCCGTTCGACGAAGCATGAATCGAGTTGCGACAGGATCGGGGAGCCTTCTGCACGGCTACGGAATTTCCATCCCCAGAAGTTGACACGTTGGGCCGGGAGCGAGACTCCCGGCTTTTTGCGTTTTTGACCTAGTTTTTCCGGCATTTCGATACTTCCCACGGCTCGGGTGATTCTCTCCAGTTCGTGCCGCTACACTCGGGGTCCGAGTGTCACCCCAGGTTTCTCACTCGGCCCCCGAGTGTCACAGGCCACAAACTCTCAGCACTCTCGCCCCGGCGTGATCGCCGAGTTAACACACTTTTGCCATTCTCTCGGACAGTTTGGACTCGTTCCGGGTAGTTCTTGGGTGAGGAATCTTCTCACCCCGAGGTTGGACCGTGATCCCGATCGATCCCGTCGAACTCACCGCCGAGGAACGCACCCAGGAACTGGTTCAAATCCTCGCGATCGCCGTCTGGCGTTGGCGACGATTGATGCGAGAAACTCCTGTGCAAATAGACACAAATGCTCTTGATCTTTCGTCCGATATGAGCGTCACTGAACACGATGGTTAACGCAGAATGGTATCGCACGGGAGTAACCCACGATGGCGATGAATGTGCAGCGTGAGGTGGCCGCTTTGGAGCGATTGACGGTCGGTGAATTGCGAGAGCGGTTCGCCGAGTTGTTTGGCGAGACCACCCGGACGGGGAATCGCACCTGGCTAATCCGACGGATCGCCTGGCGATTGCAGGCACGGGTCGCGGGCGGGCTCTCGGAAGCCGCGCAGGCACGGGCCGCGGAACTGGTGGATGGGACGGATCTGCGTGTCACGGCACCCCGAGAAGGGTCCCCCGTTTTGGTCCCGCCGCCACAGACGGGAGCGGTGCGAGATCCACGACTACCGCCGGTGGGAACGGTGCTGGCCCGCAAGTACAAGGGCACCATCATCCGGGTCGAGGTCCGGGACAACGGGTTCGTCTGGGATGGCCGGGTGTTCGGCTCGCTGAGTGCGGTGGCCCAAGAGGTCACCGGCAGCCACTGCAATGGGTTTTCCTTCTTCCAGCTTACCAACAAGAAAGGACAGTCATGAGACGGGCTCAACCATCTGCGGTGGTCCCAAAATCTGGTCCGATCCGTTGTGCAATCTACACGCGTAAGAGCACCGAAGAGGGGCTGGACCAAGAGTTCAACTCATTGGATGCCCAGCGGGAGTCGGGAGTCGCGTATGTACAGAGTCAGGCGGGCATGGGTTGGGAGCTGGTCCCAACTCATTACGACGATGGCGGCTTCACCGGAGCCAATACCGAGCGACCCGCCTTGAAACGACTTTTGGCGGACATCGAAGCCGGGAAGGTCGATGCCGTGATTGTCTACAAAGTCGATCGCCTGAGTCGGTCCCTTTTGGACTTTGCCAAACTGATGGGCACATTCGATGACCGGGGCGTGTCCTTTGTGTCGATCACCCAGCAGTTCAACTCGACGACGAGCATGGGCCGATTGGTGCTCAATGTCCTCTTGTCCTTTGCCCAGTTCGAACGCGAGATCATTGCCGAGCGGACGCGGGACAAAATCGCGGCAACACGTCGCAAGGGGAAGTGGACCGGTGGTCATCCGGTATTGGGATATGATGTTGACCCGGTCAGCTTTCGGTTGGTGGTGAACCCCCGAGAGGCGGAGCAGGTGCGGGCGATCTTCGCGTTGTACCAGCAACAGGGCTCGCTGTTGCCGGTGGTCGAGGAATTGTCCCGCCGTGGCTGGGTCGGCAAACAATGGACCACCCGGTCCGGTGGGACGCGTGGCGGCAAGCCGATCGATCGAACCGCTCTGCACCGCCTGCTCACCAATGTGGTCTACCGCGGCCAGGTCCGCTACAAGGACGAGGTTCACCCCGGCGAACAGGATGCTCTCATCGACTCCGCGGTCTTCGAGCAGGTCCAGCGGCAACTGCGGCGGCATGGGATCACGGGTGGTGTTTGGGACCGGGACGCACCAGGGGCTTTGTTGCGTGGCCTGCTGGGTGTGGTCCGTGTGGCTGTGCCATGTCCCCATCGGCCACCCACAAGCGGGGACGGGCTTATCGCTATTATGTTTGTTTGGCGGCCCAAAAGCGGGGTCGATCGGTGTGTCCCTCAAAGTCTGTGGCGGCGGGGGCCCTGGAACGATTCGTGCTCGAACGGATCCAGGCTGTGGGACGTGATCCCGCCCTGTTGGCTCGGGTTTTGGCGGAAACGCAAGCGGTGGAGGCGGAGCAGATTGCTAGCCGGGAAGCGGAGGTCACCGCGGCGGTCAACGCCGTCCGGTCGGCGCATGCCGAAGTCCGGCGGCTCTCGGAGCGGTTTCAGCCCGGGGAGTCCAACTGTGAACTCGTGTCCCAACTGGCTGCGGCCCACGAACAGGTCACGGCCGCAGACGCGGTCCTGACCGAAGCCCGGCACCGCCGCGACACCGCGGGTCCCGAACCGTTGTCGGAATCGGACACGGCCGCGGTCCTGGCGGCGTTCCAGCCGATCTGGGACGTATTGACTCCCCGCGAGCAGAGTCGCACTCTGCGGTTGCTCGTGTCCCAGGTCGAGTACGATGGCCGTACTCGCCGGGCCACCGTGTCGTTCCACCCGACGGGGCTGCGGACATTCCTCACCCCTGCCCCGCATTCCCCTATGGAGGAGATGAGTCCATGAACCCGATCGAGGAACCACTCACGGTGTCCGGCACCGTAAACTGGGGTCGTCGGCAACGACCGGCACCGGCACCCGCGATCGTAGGTCGGATCCCCCGTGTCAGTCGTTTGATGGCGTTGGCGATCCATGATGAAGCCCGACTCCGGGCCGGCACCGTGACCCACGCGGATCTGGCCCGCGCAGGGCTGGTGACCCGGGCCCGCGTCACCCAGGTGCTCAATCTGGTCCATCTCGCTCCCGATATCCAGGAAGCGATTCTCTTCTTGCCGCGGGTTCAACGAGGCCGGGCAGCGATCATCCTCCGCGATCTCCAGCCCATTACTGCCATTCCCGACTGGCGGGAGCAACGCAAACTGTGGCATGAGCTCAGAAAACGCCGCGGCATGGACAGCGAATCGGGAAAAATCTGAGCAAAGTCTGGACCGGGGAGTGAACACACGGGAGCTTGTCGATGTCCACTATTCCATATGTAGTCGCGTGTACATGATGGCTCCGAGGGTCCAGTGATGGGACGATCCTTCTCGCTTTCCGACACCGTGCGCCGTATCGCCGTTCCGCTCCTCCGCGAGTTTCTGAACAGGTTGGGACAAGAGCCACTCTCGGTCGACTGGTCCGTCTACCAACCGCACCACCCGATGCCGGTCGTGGATGCGATTTTCGCTCGGCCCGTGGAGGAGTTCAATCGCGTCGAGGCGGCCTTTCAGGCCGCGCACGATCTTGGCTGCAAGTCGGGTGCCGCTGCCCTCGCCGAGGCGGCGGACCTGTACCCGGAAATGCAGTACAGCACGCGTCTCCCCCAGGACTATGGCTTGACCGAACGGGCCGTCTGGTCACTCATACATGTGCCCGAGATCGCTGCGATGGCCGGTCTGATCCATCGGGTCGAGACCCTGTCGTGGTGGCGGCGACGCGATGATTTGCCGTTGCGGAAGCCTGAGACCTCGCCACGGGCTCTGCAGCGGTTCGCCGCGGGATTGTCCGAACTCCTCGTGACCATCCAGGGACGTGGCCGAGTCTGCACCGTCGAGACGATGACGCGTCGCGGCACGGAGTATTTCTTCGCCTACCCCGACGATTACGTGGAGACCGTGACCGCGCACCATCCCGAGCGTCAGTTGGGAGCTCAGATGCTGCGGCGCACCTTCCCAATAGTACTCGCCTTCGAGCCGACCACCGGCTCACTGGAACTGTTTGCCAAGGTGTCGCCGCAAGTGAAGTTGGCGATTGAGCAGACGTTCGCCCGCTGCCTGCTCGGTCACGATTTGGGGGAGTACACTCCCCAAGCGACTTACGCACTCGACCGTCTCCACGACCTGAGGTTCGACCTGACCACGGATCCCGAGGATGCGGTCGCGGTGGAGATTCGGCAGGTGCGGCTGTCGTTCCAGGCGAACCACCGGCAGATCCTGCTCACAGCCGATCCCGATCGACCGCGGGACATGAAGACGATGCTCGCGGAGGTTCTGGACCAGGAGCATGTTCCGTGGTCGGCGGTGCATATTTCCCTGGTGAAGTTCTGCTTCCACTTCGCCTCACTGCCGGGCCGAAAAGCATCGTCCCTGACATTCGAGGTGGCGTTCCCTCATCATTGCAGTCTGCGGAACCAGCAGGCGGACCGGGTGGCGTTGGTCGAGAAGTATCTGGCTCGGTGGGGGGTGCTGGTCAATGGTACTGGACCGAATCTGGCCGCGGCTGGATAGCGAACCGCCGTTGTTCTTCGACGACGAACTGGCTCCATCGGTCCGCGATCCGCTGGTATCTGCGGGATGGTTGCGTCCGTCCACGCCGTCAAACTTCCTGGTCTGTCGCGAGTGTGGAAATGGTCGGGTTGTGCGGGTGTTGTGGGTCGATGTCCGACCCGGGAAGCCGCCGCTGGGAATCCTGCCGTGTCCGGACTGCGGACCCAGCCAAGTCTCAGGGGACCGACTCCGGCGGTGGATGCTCGCGATTCCCGCACTTCCGGCGGCCGTGCTGACCGCGGCGGGGGGCAAGGCGGCACCGGTCGAGTTATTGCCGGAGCGCCTGTGGAAACTGGGGACGGCATCCTGGGCGGGCCAGTCGCGTGCGGTTCTGTTTGCCCGGCAAATCCATTCGGCGACACGCCACGAGGCGGTTGCGGTTCTGGCTCGTCATTCCCGGGCGGTACTCTGGGTGCCGACCGAAGATGCCGGGGTTGGCTGGGCGGGTCAGGTCGCCAATCCCGTCATGGCCCTGGCTTCCGTGGCGGTGTTCACGGAGAACGGGCTGAGCGTCGACGGGGAGATGATGGCGCGTCAACTGGTGGACAGTTGGACCGGGGAACGGGCCCAGCCACGCGTTCGTCGTAAGCGGGCCGAACGTGCGGCCAACATTGAGCAGTTGACCAACGAGATGATCGCACATGTGCGGGCCGCTCGGGATCACGCGGTCCAGACTCGGGACGCGACGGGAGCACCCGCGTTGCTGCCGCGGCCGACGCAAAAACAATTGGCCAGACGGACGGGCTTATCGGAAACCGCTGTGAGTCGGTGCCTGGGTGACCAGTCGGCACGCGAACTGCGGATTTACTGGGATCTGGCTCTCGACCTCTCTGCGATCCTGGGTTGGCGGAATCGATGATCCCCACAGGTCACACCTCCGCATGGGTCTGCACCACGAACCGGTAGACCGTTCCCTTGCGATCGCTCGTTTTCTCGAACGACGCTGTCCTCCCACCGGGAAGCGTGAAGGTCTCACCGAGGAAACGCCCCGCGAGTAGTCCCATCCGGGTGGCCCGGGCCCGTGGTCCCCGGTCCTTCCCGTCTTCGGCGAACAAACCCAGGCGTCCCGCCCATTCGGCCAGTTCCCCCGCGGTCCAGGCTCCCTGGGGATGATCGGCCAGGGTCGCCACCAGGTCGGCAAAATCCCGCCGCCCAGGGTCGAGTTCGGCGGCCGCCTCAGCGGCATTGGCGAGGAAGTCGGGATAGCCGTTGTGGGCCAAGATGCCACCAATGATTGGGCCCCAACCCTTCTTGTTGAACCGCGAGTGGGCCTCCACACGAGGCGAACCCGCCTCACGCCAGCGTTCGATCAGGCCGATCAACTCGCCGAGGAGAATGGCTCGGTGCTCCAGAGCGTCGGTTTCTGGGTCGGGAATGGTAAAGGTCCGGCGGGCGGGATCGCCTTCGTGGAAAAGATGCACGACCACACAGCGGGTGATCAGGTCGCGGCTCAGTTCGGGCGTGTTCGCCGTCAGGCAGAAGATGTGCGAGTTCTCGGCGCGAATCTCCTGCGATTGTCCCAACAGCCGATAGGACAGGATCGGGTCGGTGATCGAGCGTTCCAGCACCGCAGAGTCGATGCGGGGAGCACGGCCACTGGACTTGGCATTGTCGATCAAGATGGTGGTAGCTCCCCGACGCACAATGGCGGCGAGCCGTTTCTCGAACTCTTCGTCGTTGGGGTTGTACGATGCCGTTTCCGTGGGTCGGCCATCGCGGAGGATGGCGATGATCTGGGCCAGGACCGACTTGCCCAACCCGGGTTGGTTGCCGTGGAAGAGCACGGCCGGTTTGGACCCGATGAAGTGCGGCATGAGGAGTGCTGTCAACAGGATGCCGATGTAGTTGCTGCGGTCGCCGGGTGTGCGGAAGCAGAAGTCTTGGAACAGGGCATCGAGGTGAGTCGTTCCATTTTGGGACGCGACCGCGGGGCCGGCCGAGTAGATCTCGGATTCCCGATCGTATCCCGCAGGAGCGAGTCGCCAGTCCAGAGTGTAGACCGGGTTGAGGGTGAACATCGCCATGTTGGACAACCGGGTAATCTGGTTGGGCTGGTGGAGCCAGGTGTGGGCATAGTGGGTGGGCAGTGGTCGATATTCGGGTCCATCATCGGTGGTCATGACCACCTCGGCGTGGCGGTTGACCAGGCCGCTGAGTTCGGGCGGCGTGAGTACGGGGATGATGTCCGTTCCGGCAACACGGACAACCTGTCCGGTCCGGCGATAACAATCTCCCGCTTCCAGCAGGACATCGGTGAGGATCTGCAAGGTCTCGGCGACTGGGAGGGTCTTCGGATCAATGGGGATGGTCCGCCGTGCATCAGGAGGTCGATCCTCTGTGACCGCATCCGGGTCTTCTGGTGGCCCGGCATCGGCTGGACGGAGTGGTTCCGATGGTGGCGGTCGTTCACAGCGAGGACGACGGCGTTGGGATGTCAGCGGCGGATCGTAGTGGTCGCGGTCCGGCGGACCAATCGCGGTCTTGAACGCTTGCCAACCCTGGCCGGAACAACTGTTGTGAAAGCATTGGGCCGACATCTGGCCGTTCGGAGCCTGCATCACACAGGCATCGGGATCCGCGTGAGCGGGGTGGAAGGGACAGTGTCCCAAAATATAGACGGTCCGACCGCGGCCATCCGGTTCGGCCTTGACCCGGAAGTCCACACCGCGTGCGGTCAGCCAGCGGGCCACGTCGAGTTGGGAGGTGAACGCGCCGGTGCGGACCGGGTCAGCCGCGGGCCGGGGTGGCTCGGGCGGCGACCCGGCCAATCGGTCCAGCAGCGACCGGGGAACAACTCGAATCGAGCCAGAATCGATCACGGGCCGGGCACCTCCAGCAGACAGGCCCGGCGGTGTGGCCGGGTCTCGGTGGCATCACCTTTCCGGGCCAGCGTCCCCGGTAACTTGCAAATCCGGGCGGGGTTGGCCACGCGGGTATCAATGTGGGCTCGGTCCGTGTTGAACCGGGCTGCCAGATTTTTGAGGATCCGTTCGACCACACCGCCATCCTGGGTCGGGAGATCGATCCGGTAGAGTAGATGGAAACCGTTGCCGCTGGAGGCCAACACCGGTTCGGGCCAACCCTCCTGGGCCAGGTGCTCCCGAACCGAAAGCATTACGGTTTGCGCATGGCCGATCTCTTCGGTAGTGGCACTGACATGCGGGTCACGGACCGGGTCGACATCCACCAGCAGCCAGCGGCGTTGGAGCACATCACCGTCCTTCGCCAATTCGCCTGCACCCGCCCAATCGGTGCGGTTGCATTTGCGGGCGAGGATATCGGGCTTCAGTGGGTTGAGCGTGCAGTAGACTCCCTGGGCGATCCCGGTGAGCGTCAAAGCTTGACGGACCAAATCGGGACGGTGTTCCGGGTCGTAGAACCCCGCCTCGGTATGGGGCCGTCCCGAACCGCGTCGCACCCCCAAGGCTCGCAGTTCCACCACCTGGTCCGGAGCCAGTAGGACGTTGAGCCAATCGAGGACCACGGTGGGCAGATCGGTGAGCGATTCGGGTCGTGGCACGGTGATCCGAGACGGTCGTCTCGATTCCGTCGTGTGAATATCCAGAGATTGGTGAGACATTGGAGGACTCGCGTGGGTCATGCGGGGACACGGAGAACCAAAAAACCACCGGGTCCAAACTCCCGAGCGGCGAACCCGGCAAACAGGCGATTGAGGTCGGCTCCAGCCCGGGACGTTGTGTCGATCGTGCATTCCCGGGTCTGGGGATCGAAAGCGTAGGCGGTCTCCCGGCGAACGGAGGTCGATCCGTGCAGGCACTCGGTGGCCAGCACCGCCAGGATCAGCGTGGCCGCGATCTCATCCGTCGGCACCTGGGCCGCAAAGTCGTAGCGGAAGGAATGCATAAGTCACCTCGGGAAAAACGGTCCCAGAGAGAACTACCCGG
>JAIXLE010000007.1 GCA_026931725.1 Bacteroidales bacterium | reverse complement strand
GTACGATACCGCCGGGGCGGGGGCGTAATACGATACCACCGGAGCAGGATACACTACCACACCCTGGGCCGATGCCGTGCCCATCCCGGCCACCAACAGAATCGCGGCACACATTCCGCGACGAATCAGACTCTTCATGGGTTGTTCCTCAAAAAGTTGCGGCGTGAACACAATTCCGCTCCACTATTTTTACGCGGTTCCTCCTGAGAAAGATAATCCGTTCCCTCATTTCCGACAGAATTCTCAAAATCCTTGTGTCAGGCCGTGGGCGGGTTACAATCGCACGATACCCCTGCCCGTACACAACTCCCAGGAAGCCCGGAATGCGGAATCGTTACCGTTTTGCTATCGTGCTGAGTGTGACCCTAATCGCCTCACACGCACTCCCTGCGTTCGGTCAGAACGCAGCCCCGACCCCCACGAAGAAAGCCGTCTTCCGAGCCGGAGCCGCCCGCAGCAACATCACGCCGAAACTCGGTCGTCTGATCGTCGGAAACTTCAATTATCCCGTGGCCAAGCACGTTCATGATGACTTGCACGCGCGGTGCCTGGTCCTCGATGATGGCACTACGAAAATCGGCATTGTTGTGTGCGATTCCCTCGGAATTGGCCGAGCCGCGTTCGATCAGGCACGACGAATCATCACAAAGGAAACCGGCATCCCCGGCGAAAATATCCTCATGACCGGGACGCACACCCACTCCGGGGCATCGTGGGATGGGCAGAACGACGGCGATACCGAATACCCGAACTTCCTTGCTCGCCGCATCGCGGACGGGATCGCTCGGGCGAACCACAACCTGGAACCCGCGAAGATCGGCTGGGGCGTGGGTCAGCTGCCGGGGCAGGTCTTCAACCGTCGCTGGAAGATGAAACCGGGGCCAGATCTCGCCAACCCGTTCGGCGGCATGGATCAAGTGCGGATGAACCCACCCCGGCAAAGCCCGAATCTGATCGAACCCGCCGGGCCGACCGACCCCGCCGTGTCCTTCATCAGCGTGCAATCGCAATCGGGTCGACCGATCGCCTTGGTGGCGAATTACTCCCTGCACTACGTCGGTGGGGTGCCGAGTGGCGAAATCTCGGCGGATTACTTCGCGGTCTTCTCGGATCGTATCCAAGAACTGTTGAACGCGGATCGGATGGACCCCCCGTTTGTCGGCATGATGGCCAACGGCACCAGTGGTGACATCAACAACATCAATTTCGCGGCGAAGGGGGAACCCCGCAAACCATACGAGCAAATGCGGATCGTCGCGGATGATGTAGCGCAAGAAGTTCTTCGCGTTCATAAAACCATCACATTCCACGATTGGGTGCCTCTGGGCGTGACCTCCTCGGAATTGAAGCTCGTGAACCGTCGACCGACCCCGGAGCAACTCGCCTGGGTGAAGACCATCCTGGAGAAGCCAGCATCCGCGCCGCAGTATCACCGCCTGGAAAAGAACTACGCCGCCCGCGTGCAGAAACTGGCCGAGCGCCCGGAATCGTTCGATGTCATGATCCAGAACCTGCGGATCGGCAACCTGGGTCTGGCGGGTATTCCCTACGAGGTCTTCGCGGAGATCGGGCTGGAAATCAAAGAGAAAAGCCCATTCCAACCCACATTCGTCTTCTCCCTGGCCAACGGCTACGATGGCTATCTGCCGACACCCCGGCAGCACAAGTTGGGCGGTTACGAAACCTGGCTCAGCACGAATCGGGTGGAAATCCACGCTTCGGACAAGATCATCGAACGGGTGTTGAATCAGTTTCAGACACTGGCCCGTTCTCACACTCCGAAGAAGTAACCTCCTTTCTGACTCACATTTTGGCCCCGCCCGCCTGAGAATGGCGGGTGCGGGCTGACCGCATTTTCCGCTGAGGAGTCTTGATGGGTTCCACATTCGCGCCGACACGCGCACGGTATGTCGTCCTCGCGTTCCTCTGCGGTTTGACATTTATCCTGTATCTCGATCGTATCTGCATCGGCACGGCTGCCCCCGCGATGGCGAAAGAATTGAACCTATCTGCTCAGCAGATGGGTTGGATCTTCTGGGCGTTCACTCTGTCTTACGGTCTATTTGAGATTCCCACGGGACATTGGGGCGACCGTTATGGCACCCGTCGCGTTCTGACCCGGATCGCGTTGTGGTGGTCGCTGTTCACGGCACTGACCGGGGCGGGGAGCGGCTTCATCATGTTGTTGGTAGTGCGTTTCCTATTCGGAGCCGGGGAAGCGGGGGCATTGCCGAACGTGGCCCGCGTGACGGGGACGTGGTTCCCGGAAACGTCGCGCGGTTGGGTGCGGGGGCTGGTGATGATGCCGGCGCTACTCGGGGCGATGGTCGCCCCGGTGCTGTCCCAATGGCTCATGGATGTTACGAACTGGCGTTGGGTCTTCGTGCTGTACGGGCTCACGGGGTTGGGCTGGAGTCTGGCGTTCTGGTTCTGGTTTCGGGATCGACCCGCCGATCACCCTTCCGTGAACGCGGCGGAACGGGAGTTGATCGGCCCGCCCGCGCCAGTGGCTCCGCACGGTTTGCCGCCGATGCGGTTGATTCTCTCGAATCCGAACCTGTGGTTCCTGAGCATCGCCATGATCGCGGGTGCCGCTCCGATGTACCTGCTGTTCCATTGGTTTCCGACCATCTTGCAGGATCGCGGGGTGTCCCCCGAACAGACAGGCTGGCTGACCAGTCTGGTGATGTTCGGCGGCGCAGCGGGAAGCATTCTGGGCGGGTTTGCGGCGGATTGGGCGGTTCGACGGTTTGCGGGCACGCGATTCACCCGGAGTGTCGTCGGGGCGAGCGGCTTTGGGTTAGCGGCTGTGGCGATGGGGGGCGGCGTGCTGCTGAAGCAGGAAGTGATTGTGATGAGTGTTTGTTTCGCCATCACCGCGTTTGGCGTCCATTGTCACGGATCGGCTTGGTGGGGGGCGGCTCAGGACATTGGTGGAAAGTATGTCGGTTCGATGTTTGCCACGGGAAACATGATCGGCGTGTTTGGAGCTGGGGCGGCGATTTTGGGGTTCGGCTACGTTCCTATTGCGTCTCGCCCGATTGCATTTGCGGCTACGGCGGGGTTACTCGCGGTCGGGGCGGTGCTGTGGGCGCTGGTCGATACCCGCTACCCGCTTGTTGTTGAGAAGGACCATGAAAAACACCCGCCGGAAAATCCAGCGGGTGCCGTGGTGTGATCCGAGAGACTCGGTTCGATTACTGCTTCTTGCGAGCGGCTCGCAGCAGACCGATGGCAGGCAGACCCAAGCCCGCGAGCAGCAGCGTGGTCGGTTCGGGAACCCCCGGAGGCGGCGTACTGTTGCCGACCGGCACCGTGGTTTCGGTGATGTTCCGGTCGACGGCACCGTCGGAGCTCCGGTTGGTTTCGGCCGTGAACGAGGCGCTGGTGCCCGGCTGGTTCTGCGAGGAGATCGCCCAGAAGTTCCCCAGGCCGATCTGGCCATTCGGGATGTCCGCTCCGGTGTACTTCCAGGTCAGGTTCCAGACCCCTGGGTCATCGTTGGGGTTCAGCAGGTTCGGGGTCGGGCCGACTAGGCTGGCCGAGAATTCCCAGCCCGGAGGGGCCGATTCGCCACCCGGCTGATACCCGGCAAAGTCATAAATCGTGAAATAGTTGCCCGACTGCAATTTCATGTCGGTCGGCAGCACGATGGCATACGTCCAGCGATAGTTCCCGGACTCTGGGGTCACGGTGACGCTGGTCGGCAACAGACCCGCTTGGGCTTGGGTTCCCACCGTTACTCCCAGAACGGCGGCGGCAAGTAGGCGGGTGATCCACATCCCACGTTTCATCAAACATCCTCCAGTTAGGCGAACATCTTGGTTGCTCTCGGCCAGTTGGGGTGGCCGTGAGATGGGAAACCCGCCTCTCCTCTCCGTCGTTCGGGCGGGAACCCTGTCGTTCGGGCCGGGAGTTTACCCGGCCCCCTGGGAAAATCAACCGCAGTCGCGGCCGACTTCCCCTTGGTTCAAACCGCTCGTGAGCGGCGTGTGCGAGCCCACCAGCCGAACCCGACGAGCGGCAGACCTAACCCCGCCATCGCAAGTGTTGCGGGCTCTGGCACTTGCGGGCCGGGAACGGGCACGGTCGTCGTCGTGATATTCGTGTCAATTCCGCCATCTGATGTCCGGTTGGTCCGTGCCGTGAAATACGAATCCACGGGGCCATCGTAGGTCGAGATCGCCCAAAAATTCCCCAGGCCGGTTTGACCATCCGTGATGGTGTTGCCGGTGTAGTACCAGTTCAGATTGGGGACATTGGGGTCATCCGTCGGGACGACTCCGGGCGGAGTGGGGCCAACATTGCCGTAGCTGAATTCCCAGCCCGCCGGCATACTCGCCGAACCGGGGACGAATCCGGCGAAATCGTAAATGGTGAAGTAGTTGCCCGCTTGCAGTTGGGAATCTGTGGGGAGGACGATGGCATAGGTCCAGCGGTAGTTCTCCGCTTCCGGGGTCACGGTCACGCTAACGGGCATGAGCCCGGCGTGTACCGATTTTCCGGTTGACAGCAGCATCAAACATCCTAATACAGAGGCGGCGAACCATCGGGCCATTTCGTGATCTCCCGCGGAGTTCATCCCGGGCCGTCCGGCAAAAGGCGGCTGGGTGGAATCGTGTGTGCATTGCGGGGGAGCGGTGATTGCCCAAATCCCCCGAACGGGGCGGGATCGTCGCTGAATATTTCGTCGAAGTCAATCGCAATTCTGATGTGGGTTGTGCCGGTTCTTTTCGTTCTGACAAGTCACTACTACATCATGGGTGGGATCTGGTGTAGGATCTACCGTTACACCCCCACGGCTTCGGGAACGCACCTGAAGCGCACGCCGTTTCTTCCTTCTAGGGTTGTCTATGAATCGTGCTGCCTGTTTGTTGCTGCGAGCGACAGGGTTCGGGCTTGTCCTTGTACTCGCCGGTTCCGCGTCGGTTCGGGCGGATGATGTCCCCCCAGGCTTCCAGCCTCTGTTTAATGGCAAAGACCTCTCCGGCTGGCATGGCTGGGCGATCCACGCCAAAGGTGCCTCCCCCAGTGATTTGGCCAAACTCTCAGCGGCAGACCGAGACAAAAAGGTGGCCGAGTGGACCGCGGATGCGCAGAAACATTGGTCCGTTCAGAATGGCGACCTCGTCAATGATGGTCATGGTGCCTACCTGGCCACGGACAAAGAGTACGGCGACATCGAACTCTTAATTGACTACAAGACCGTAGCGAAAGCCGATAGCGGTATCTACCTGCGGGCCACCCCCCAGGTCCAAATCTGGGATACCACCAAGGAAGGCGGCAAGTGGGACCGCCACGCCGACAAGGGGAGCGGCGGACTGTTCAATAACTCGAAAGGGGCAGAAGGACAACTGCCGCTGGTTCATGCGGATAAACCGTTCGGGGAATGGAATCGTTTTCGGATCGTTCAGGTCGGTGAACGCACGAGTGTCTGGTTGAATGGTAAGCTCGTCGTCGATCATGCTCGGATGGAGAATTTTTGGAACCGCAAACTCCCGCTCGCCGCGAAGGGGGCGATCCTGCTCCAAACCCACGGCGGAGAGATTCGCTGGAAAAATATCTTCGTGCGAGAAATCCCCGCCGCCGAGGCCAACGCCCTGCTGGCGAAAAAAACCGGCGATGACTTCAAGACCGTATTCGATGGCCAATCATTCGCTGGTTGGGACGGCCCCGTCGCCAACTATCAGATCGAAAATGGGGCGATCCTCTGCAAACCGGGCAAAGGCGGCACCATTTTCACGAAAGAGCAGTACCAAGACTTCCAGGCACGCCTGGAATATCGCCTGCCCGCCGGTGGAAACAACGGACTCGCCATCCGTTACCCCGGTACAGGCGACAGTGCCTACGTCGGTATGTGCGAATTGCAAATTCTCGATGACACAGCCGAGAAGTACAAGAAACTCGACACGCGTCAATTCAACGGTTCCGCCTACGGTATGGCTGCCAGCCATCGGGGCTACCTCCGACCAGTCGGGGAGTGGAACTTCATGCTCGTGACCGTGCAAGGCTCTACCATTCAGGTGGAATTGAATGGCACCCGCATTTTGGATACCGACCTTGCTCAGGCGAAAGATTTCATGGCCAAGTCGCCGCATCCGGGGAAGGATCGCACCGCAGGGCATTTTGGGTTCTGCGGCCACGGTGACGCGGTTTCGTTCCGCAACATCGCGCTCCGCAAACTGGCCCAGAAGTAAACGTCCGTACCGCGTTGCACGCCAGTTTCCGCCCCTGTTTCGGAGTGGGAATGGATAATTCGTCCACCCGGCGAGAAAACCCGGACAAGTTCTTCCTGGTTTCCGACTCCACGGATACCCACCATCCGGTTCCACCTCTCGGGGAATCGGATTCGGCCCCTCTGCCACCGGGGTCGATCATCGGGAACTATCGACTCGATGAACGGCTTGGGGCTGGGGGAATGGGGGAAGTGTATCGCGGTGTGCATACCCGCCTGGGTGGCACGGTCGCCATCAAATTGATTCATGCGAATCGGTTGCGGTCGCCGACAGCGGCACGGCGGTTCCTACGGGAAGTCCAAGCCTCCGCGCAACTCGATCACCCTCACATCGTGCGTGCCGTTGATGCCGGGGAAGAGGATGGACGCTATTTTCTCGTCCTCGAATTCATCGACGGAGACGATCTGGATTCTCGGGTGGCACACGCTGGCCCGCTTAGCATTGCAGAAGTGTTCCGAGCGGGCCGTGAACTCGGTTTGGCTCTGCAATATCTCCATGAGACAGGTTTAGTCCATCGCGATGTCAAACCCGCCAACCTCGTGTGGGTGCGACGAACCGGAGCCGTCAAGCTCCTGGATCTGGGATTAACGCGATTCCAGAATTCCGACGATGACGACAAGGAACACAATTCCACGACTCAGGCGGGTACGGTCCTCGGCACGCCAGATTTTATCGCTCCTGAACAAGCCATTAACCCGCATCGCGCGGACATTCGTTCCGACATTTACAGTGCCGGTTGTACGCTCTACTACTTGCTGACCGGTTCGGTGCCGTTCCCCGGTGGAACCACGGTTGAAAAGCTGATTCGCCAGCATCAGGATGAAATCCCCGATGTCCGGCAACGACGACCGGATGTGCCACAGGCTCTCGCGGATGTGCTACGCCGAGCAATGGCGAAGTCGCCGGAGGATCGGTTTTCATCCCCAGCCGATTTCGTGCGTGCGCTCACGTTCGCGGAATCGCTCCCAGCGGATGCGCCCGCTGCTACGCCCCCACTGGCGGATCCTGGTATTCCCTCGGATTTTCAACGATTCCTCGATGCGGATACCCAGGTTGTCCCCACGATTCCGCAGCGGGCAACCGCTCGTGATCGGACATCGCTCTGGGCTATCCCTGCTGCAGTCGGCGTAGCGGTTCTTGCCGTGATTTTCGCGGTGAATAGTCGCCGTCCCGCCGTGCCTCTACCACCTCCGCCTGTTATGACTGCGGCCCCGCCCGTGGAAGATGCCCAACGGTTGGGGTTGCATCAGAAACTCGCCGCGGCCCGTGGTACACCGGAGGCGGTGGCGATTGCGGCGGAATTGCGGAAGACGGCATCGCCCTTCGATGCCTTCGCCACGCACACGCTCGGTGTCCCGGCGGTGGTGATCGGCTCACCCGCTCGCCGGCATACGCAATCAGCTACGGCGATTGCCACGAATGGAACCCGCGTGGTTACGGCGGGCGATGATCGCGTGGTACGCATCTGGGAATGGGATGGTCTTCGGCCGGTGGCCACATTGATGGGACATCAAGCCCCCTTGTCGGATGTGTCCCTGTCCGCGGATGGTCGACGGATCGCGGCGGCTTCGGGGATCGGTTCCCTTTTGAGGAGCGATGACCGTTTGGGAATGGGTTCTCCCCCGGAAACAGTGACCGAGCGGGCTTTACAAGTCTGGGATGCCACGACTGGGGCGGTCCTCTTCCATCTCGACCAGCAGCAGGGTAGCGTGACGGCATCTCACCTTCTCCGCGACGGCAAACAAGTGCTGGTGGGACAGAATGGCTGCGTCACACGCTGGGACATTGGGACGCAAGCGATCGTTCAAAAGTATACCGTTCCCGATGCACGGTTCGGTTGGGTTCACTGTCTGGCCGTGTCGCACGATGAGAAATACCTCTTGGCCGGGAGCCCCGGTGTAAGCCGATTTCATTTGTGGGAACTCCGATCGGGCCGATACATCCGTGGATTTGGGGGCTTTTTCAGCTCGATTCAACGCATACAGCCGAGCCCGGACAATACCTCCATCGCCACGATCGGCACCGATGTGACTGTACGCATCTGGGACGCGAAGACGGGCGAAGTCCTGCAGCAGATCACTTTGCCGCAACGCCTTCCCACGGCCATCGCCTGGGAAAGCCCCGAACAGCTCGTGGTAGGTTGGAATGATGGTTCAATTTGTGCCTATCGTGCCCAAACGGGTGCCCATCGTTGGCAGTTGAACGGGCACTTCGGCGCGGTCACGGGGATCGCCTGTCATGACTCTACGATGGTGAGTTGTGGGGAAGATGGCAGCGTCCGCCAATGGGACATCGTGCGGGGGGTCGAAGTGGAACCACCGCCGTTACAGGCACCTGTAGGACGATTGGTCTTCGTCGATCGGGATCGGCAACTGCGGGCGTTCCCGCGTCATGGCCGTCCGGTGACGTTCGATCTGCCAGCGGGAACCAGTCGGGCACCGGGTTGGGCCGTTGCGGAGTGGACGCTCACGGGGGTCACGGCCGGTGGGGAAACCGCACTGGGTACGAACCCGCGTGGACGATTGGCACGCTGGGACGTGGGTTCCCAGGAACCGCAAATGATCGCCTCACTGGAGCGACGGATCGGCAAGGTGCGGGCGTTCTCGGCCAATGGCGGGCGTGTCCTATTTAGTCCCAAACCAACCGGGCCGGTACGCTGGGTGGACCTGACCACGGGCGTGCTGCTGGAAGAATACGATGTCCCTGGTCCCATCACGCAACTGGCCGTCTCACCGGATGAGCAATTCGCTCTGATTGCGACGATGCGACCCAACCAGTTGACGCTGCGATCCCTGCGGACAGGGGCCACGGTTCAAGAATGGGATGTCTCAGAATATCGCCGGGTGGGGCCGGTGGCGTTCGCGCCGGATGCCGCGTCTTTCGTCCTCGCACTCGATAATGCGATCTACCGATTTCCTCTCCATCGGGAAGAACGTACCCGCATCGGCACGGTCACTTGTGATCCGGCTTGCCTGGCGATTTCCGCAGACAACCTCCAAGTGGCTCTGGGGGCGTTGGATGGGGAATTCACGATCTTCTCGCCGAATGGAGAGGGGATGTCCGCGAAGGCGAGTTGGCCGATTCAGACGCTGACGTTTTCTCAAGATGGGAAAGCCCTGGCCACAGGATTCGCCAATGGGATGATCGCCGTCTACCGCACACCACCGATTCGGTAAACGGCGTTTTTCTCATCCCGAGTCACTCCGGGGAAAAGAGTGACTCGCAGCAAAGCACGGATTCCGGTTACGGAGTAATCGCGGTCATCTGGGCATCCAGAACTTTTTGAATGCGGTCAACCGTCTCTTCCAGATGGGCACGGGTGGTGTCCTCCTTCTCCGTTTTCGCGGCGGCAGCGGCCCGCTTGCTAATCTCCCGCAGGTGCAACCGTGCCAGACTGCGGGCATCGGCGGGAACCGCTCCGACTCGACCCAAAGTCAGATTAGCCAGATGGGCCAGATACACCCGCTGGAGGTTTCGTCCCGTGACGGACGATTTCCGTGCCGCCGCTTTGCCCCCCACGGCGGGCAGATCAGCATAAATGCCTTCGGTCAGCGTGCGGAACACCTCATCCAATGTCAGCGGTTTTTCTTTCTCACCCGTCGATCGGATATTATTCTGAATGCGTCGGAGTGTTCCCGCGTCCAGGAGTTCGTTCAAAGCCACAGACTGAATGGCGAGGATGCGTTCGTTCAAAGGGAAATCCACACCATTGATTAAGACCCGTTCGTTCCCCCAGTGATACCAGCGATCGGCTCCGAGTTTCCGCAGAACGTCTGGGGGAATGACCAGCGCCTGATCGGTCAGCACGTTATCCCGCAAGAACGTCAGTGCGGCCCGCTGTTTCTCGGCCGGAACCGGCACGAGCGGATCGCGGGCATTGGCATCGCCTTTGTGGTCCCGATACAGGTAGACACCGCCGACTTGCTTGGAAGCCAGGAACGCAGCATCGCCAAACTGACGAAGAATCAAGCCGAACGCTTGCCGCACACGCTGATAACCTTCCCCTTCATCCACGGCGGATTGCGTCATCGTGGCCAGCAACCCGCGGGCCAACTTCATCCGATCGGAGCCGAACTTGAGCGTATCCGCGCCGAGATCCCAGACGTTCACCAACGGATCGGCTGTGCCGTACATATCTTCATCGGTGCCGTAAATCAGTTCTGGAGTGGCGACCCGAGACGCGATTTTGGCGAGTTGCCCCGTTTCCCCATCGGTGCCGCCGGAGAGCGGTTTGTAGGCATACTCGATGGCCCAGTAATCGTATGGCCCGATGGTGGTGGTGAAGTAATCCCCTTGTTTTTCCCCCTTCGGGGCGATGTTGGCGGGGCTGTAGTCCATCACGGAGCCGACAAGACCGATTTTCCGTGTGATTGCGGTATCGTGCAGTTGTTCGTTTTTAAGCATCGTACTGGCTTTGAAGTTATGACGTAGCCCGAGCGTGTGGCCAACTTCGTGCATGACGACTTCCTTGACGGCTTGCTGCAACAGGTCTTCGGGCACCTTTTCGCCCTCTTTCAGCCCGGCTTCGGCGGCGAGAACCGCCACGGCCAGAGCCAGTTCACCGCTCTTGTGTGAGGCACATTGACAGAGGCCAGCATTCACGGCCGTGGCTTTCTGCCAGCGGCGATCTTCGGGGTCAACCGTTTTCATCAGTGGATCGTTCCAACCTGCCGGGGCACCGCGTAACGCCAGCGGATGCGTGGCAATTTCCCAACCGCGACGGGCCGCCTGAATGGCACTGGCTGGTTCGACGAGGGTTCCCTTTTCGTTGCGATAGAGGCGGTCTTCCTGGCGATAGTGGCGGACCATGCTGCCATCGAAGAGGATGTCCGCATCGAGAATCTCGCCGGTGAGCGGGTTGGCTCGGCTTGGCCCGATGGCGTAGGCCGTTTCCGATGTGATCCAGCGGAAGGTGGCGTAGCTCATGTCTTCCGGGTCGAACTCTTCACCCTGTTGCTGACGCACCTCGATCGCATCACGGAAGCCGATTTTGGCGAAGGCTTTGTTCCATTCCAGGATGCCATCTCGCACGGCTCCGCGGAATTCATCCGGTACAGTGTCTTCGATCCAGTAGACGATGGCTTTCTTCGGCGGGGAGAGGCGGTCACCCGGCTTCCAGGTCGTCGCGCCGTCGGCCCGTTCGAGTCGCCAGCGATTGACATAACGAACAAACGCGGAATCCGTACTCGATTTGGAAAAATCCTTCACCGCGGTCAAAAAGTGTCCGACGCGATCATCGGCGTGCCGCGCGTGATAGCTGCTGTCCGGCATTTCGACGAGGCCATAATGCACAACCACGGTGATGCCGCGATTGTCGATGACTCCATTCGTGCCGTGGAAGCCCGCTCGTCCGCCGCTGAACGTCGCCGCGACTTGCAGTTCGACATTGTTTTTGAAGGCTTTGACGGAGTGCCAGGTGGTGCGTTCCCGATCGAGTGACCCGATGCCCAGTTCGGCAAAGTCCGCGAAGAAGATCGAGTTGAGATCAATCACCGTGGTGGATTTCGCCGCATTCACGGATTTGATCGGGACGGCCAGCAACACCGAATCGGCGTAGGTCGTCTCGACGGCTTTGGCTTCTGGGGTGCCAGACTTGGCCGTGAAACGGGTGTTCCGGCGAATGACGAAGACTTTATCTTCGACCTTTTTGAAGAGAATCACCCACTGATCGCCGAAATTCAGCGTGGTGCCGCCCATCCCGGCTCCACGGGCCACCGCGATCGGCAGCAGGAATGGTTTGTTGAACTGGGTTTGTTTGATTTCCGCGTAGACGTGATCATCTTTTTGATGCAGGGTCAACAACCCCTCGAAGACTTTGGCTCCCTTCACCAATTCGTTGAAGTCGGGATATTTCTTGTCCTGGGCCTGACTGGGCGCAGTGCTGGCCAGCACCACGGCCAGAGCCACAAAAATCCTGTGACGCATGGTTCCCCTTTCCGCAGGGAGGATCGTGTCGATCTGGTAATTCAGGCAAAATCGGAAAGCCGTACACATTCAGCTTAGGGGAGCGAATCGGGGGAATGCAAGGACTACCCCGCAGATGAGGCATGAAAAAGTGATGATACAATCCGTGCAATCCCGCTTATCCGGCGTGCCAGTGGGCCAGCAACGCGGCGTGATCGGATAGATCCGCGAGAACGACATCGGCCCCCGTGGCCTGGAGTTCGTCCACGGGGTGCCAGCCGGTCGCCACGGCAACAACCTTCGCGCCAATCGCACGGGCACACTGGACATCATGGGGCGTATCGCCGATAACCCACACACACGCCGGATCGACCGGACCCATTGTGGCCTCGGTTTCCATCAGCGCAGCTCGCGCGACATCATTCCGGTTCTCGTGCGTGTCACCGAAGCCGCCGAAATGGAAATGTTCCCACAGTCCGTAGTGTTGCAGTTTGTGTTGAGCGCCCTGACGGACATTCCCGGTCAGTAAGCCCACACGGAAATGCCCGATTTGTTGCACAACATCGAGAAGTTCACAGACACCCGGCAACACATGCCCCGGTTGCCGGATCAGGGCGCTGGGCAACCGCGTCAGATAGCCCGCAATCAGACGGTCAATGTTCGCGGAGCTGGGATCGACCCCGTTACCCACCAACAAATCCCGCGAAATGGCCCGATCCGTTCGGCCACTGTAGGGAATTTCCGTGGCCGTAAGCGCAACGGAAAATTCTTCCACCAACGCGGATTCAATCGCCAACTTCCCCGCGCCGCCCGTGCGAACCAGGGTGCCATCAATGTCGAAGAGGAGAACCGTCTGCATCGTAGGGCACACTCAGGGACAGCACGCGTCATTTCGGACGTTTTCCAAGAGTTGAAGTATGAACAACGGGTTCGGATTCTAGGGGTCGTTAAGGGGTTCTCATCGTGATTGTCAGAAACGGAGCTGTATTGGTCCCTATCATGCATCACCAAACGCCACCCCCGCCAGCCAAAAACATGGACGATACATTTACTGGCCCGAGTTTGCGAGAATCCCGTGAATTTCGCGCTTGCTTTTTGGATTGAGTCGGGATATAAAGTGGGCATGAGCATCATTCGCATCCTACTCACGGCCCTCAGCCTCACCTTGGTTCCACCCCAAGGCTGGTGCTGCTTGCCAATGGGGTGCCATGCCAAGCGGCTTCCTGCAACATCCGATGCGGCCATTCCTTCGGTTCCATCGCACTGTTGCTGCTGCCAAGAAGAATCCGCGGCGGAATCGTCTCCGACAGGGAATACCCCCTTCCAATCGGGCGATTCTCACGACTGCCATTGCCGCCTCTCCGTTCCGCTGTACCCCGCGGACGCACCAGCTCAGATCCACCCTCCTGTGGATGCGTTGATCGCACCCGCATTGCCGATGGTTGGTTCTGCTCCCGGTGGGCGGACTTTATGCGATGTCGCACGCGGAGATACTCGCGGCTCGCCCTGTCCACTCTACATCCTTCATTGTGTCTGGCTGTGTTAGTGCCGACCGTTGCATCATCGTCTTGCATCCATCGTGATGCCACGCAACTGTTGTGTACCAAACCCGTTAGACAATATCTCACAATCGTGAAGGATGATTCCCATGCGTTCCACATTCGCTTTGCTGGCTTGCCTGTCCGCGTTGCTCGTCACCACCGCCGCCATCGCGGGCACTAATCGCTTCCAACCCGCTCCTGTCGCCTGCTGTGCCGACTGCGGCCCCGACACCTGCGCCCCTGGCTGCTGTGCGGGTTGCTGCCCAGCTTGCGCTGAGTAAGCCCCTTTTCTCCGCGCCTCCCTCTCCTCCAACCGCGTTGGCCGGGAGGCTCCGTAACCGCTGTGTATCCAGACTGTTAGGCGATTTTCACCCATACATTGAAGGATGATTCCCATGCGTTCCACATTCGCTTTGCTGGCTTGCCTGTCCGCGTTGCTCGTCACCACCGCCGCCATCGCGGGCACTAATCGCTTCCAACCCGCTCCTGTCGCCTGCTGTGCCGACTGCGGCCCCGACACCTGCGCCCCTGGCTGCTGTGCGGGTTGCTGCCCAGCTTGCGCTGAGTAAGCCCATATAAACGCTGAGAGTCCGTAATGATTTCGGATTGATTCTCGGAAATGAATACGGGCAGTCATTGCTAAAAATGAGGCATGGTACTGTGAGAATGCACGCGGTATCATGCCATAACTTGTGACATGACATTCACCTCAACATATCCTGAGCCAATCCTATCGAATATTCAACCCACATCCGTGACGCTTCACGGGATTGCAGTTCAACGAGCGGCCTGTACCAATCGTGATTTTCCCGCGGGTTACCTTGTCAACTTGGCCCGCGTTCGACATAATTCCATTTTGATTTTCGTGAAACCTCGATGGAAAGGCGGCTCGGAGAGGGTAACGGAACTGTTCCGTGAGAGTATCTGAACCGACTCCGAAACATGTCAGAATCTGTATCGTTGCATGCGGAAGTGCGGACGGGGCGGGGATCGCGTGTCGCGGCGAAACTGCGTAAGCAAGGGCGTATCCCCGCGATCGTCTACGGTCACGGTGAAGCGAATGTCCAAGTCTCCGTTGATGCCAAAGAATTCGATCACGCGATCCGCAATTTGCATGCGCGATCATTCGCACTCAAATACGATGGCAAGGCCGACACCGTACTGGTGAAAGAATTGCAGTTCGATTACCTCGGTTCGCAGATCATTCATGTGGATTTTGAACGGCATTCCGCAACTGAGAAGGTCCGCGTCACGATTCCCGTCGAACTGCGGAATACCCCGAAGTCGATGAGCGGTGGTGTTCTCGACCAACCGTTGCACGTTTTGCACATTGAATGTTCGTTCAACGCCATTCCCGAATCGGTTCGGATCGACATCACCGATCTGACGCTTGGCCATCCCATCCATGTGCGCGAACTCTCGCTCCCAGAAGGGGTAACGGTTCTGGATGCCCCGGATGCCGTTGTCGTGCAAGTGAAACTGCCAGGTGCGGAAGCCACTGCGGAAGGTGGCGAAGGGGTACAACCCGAAGTCATCGCCCGCAAGGTGAAAGACGAAGCCGCGGAATAAGTTTGAGGCAGGACGATGCGCCTTGTTGTTGGCCTCGGCAACCCCGGATCGCAATACGCTGGCACCCGGCACAATGTGGGGTTTGAGCTGCTGGATTATCTGGCAGCTGCTCCACATTGTGGGCCGTTTCGAGCCAAATTTCAGGGGCTAGTCGCGGAACTGAACGAAGGCAACGAGCCGATTCTCCTGCTCAAACCAGAGACATTCATGAATCTCAGCGGTCGGGCCGTGCGGCAAATCGTTGATTTCTATAAGTTGAAACCAGAACAGGTGCTCGTCATCTGCGATGACTTCAACCTGCCGCTCGGGAAACTGCGAGCCCGCGCGCAAGGTAGCCACGGCGGTCAGAATGGCCTCCGCAATATCCAGGAATGCCTGGGCACCGATGCTTACCCGCGTTTGCGGATCGGTGTTGGTCAACCTGGGCCAGGGAAAGCGGTTGACTTCGTTCTCTCTCGGTTTCAACCGGGGGAACGCGCGGTCGTGGAAGAGGCCATCGCCCGTGCCGCACAGGGGGTTTTGCTCTGGCTGCGGGAGGATCTCGCGGCTTGCATGAACCGAGTCAATGCGACCGCTGATGGCGAGAAACCGAAGAAAAAACCGAAACCACCCCGTGACCAGGCGGGGGAATCGACTTGATGTTTGACTCCCCTTCTCACTGGCGAGAAGGGGTCGGATTTCCGGCCCTCCCGGTTCCGATCCACAGTAATGAGGAACAGAATGGCGACCCGACTTTACGAAACCTTGTACATGCTCGATTCCACCAAGGCCAGCTCGGATACGGAAGCGGCTCGCGGTGTTCTCCACACCCTGCTGGAAAAGCACGGTGCCGAAATCGTCGTCAGCCGACCATGGGACGAAAACCGTAAGCTCACCTATTCGATTCGCCTTCAGAACACGACGCACAAAAAAGCCTACTACTACATCCTCTATTACCGGATGGAATCCACGCATCAGGCCGCCGTGGAAGCAGACTTGCGCATCAATGAACTCGTACTGCGGCACCTCACCAGCGCCATCGACCCGAAATGGGAAGATGTCATGCTCGATTCCGCCCAGAACGATCATGCAACCGCTTTCGCTATTCGAGGAATGCAAGATGAAACGGTCGGCGGGGATGTCACCCCGAACCTCGCGGGTGTGACAGGCGATGACGATGATGGCCCACCCCCGCCCCGCCGCTCTCGCCGGGAGTTTGCAGATAAGGAATAAATTCCGCGCCGCTACTGGCATTGCGACCGCAACCGTCAGTATCTTATTCTCATGAATGATTCTCCCCCGGATATCCACGCGCCACACACTTAACATAACAAACCCTAAACCGGGGCGAATCGACGGAGTTGGAACGATGGCATCACTGAACCGCCTCATGCTAATTGGTCGACTCACCGACAACCCCGAGCCACCCCGGACCTTGCCCAATAGCGGTACAACCGTGGTGCGATTTCGCTTCGCGGTTGGCCGCAGTCGCAAGAATCCGCAAACCGGACAGTGGGAAAACGACCCCAACCCCCTGTATATCGATTGCGAAGTCTTCACCCGGCCGGACACCCGACGCGATTTGTGCAGTCTGATTACCCAGTTCACCCGCAAAGGATCGCAATTGTATCTGGAAGGTCGACTGCAACTCGATACTTGGGAAGACAAAAATGGCGGTGGCAAACGCTCGAAACACAAAATGGTTGTGGAATCCGTTGAATTGCTAGATACCCGTCAAGATGGCGGTGGCTATCAAGGTGGCGGTGGCTATCAAGGTGGCGGTGGTGGTGGTTACCAAGGCGGTGGCGGTGGTGGTTACCAAGGCGGTCGTGGTGGTGGTTAACAAGGCGGTGGTGGTGGTTACCAA
>JAIXLE010000219.1 GCA_026931725.1 Bacteroidales bacterium | reverse complement strand
ACTCTGGGTAGCGTCGGTGCCCTGCTGGCGACCGTCAGACCCGGTTTTGACAACGATGTTCTCAAATTGCTGGACGGTTTCGAGTCGGCCGAGTGTCGAGAGGGTGAGGTTGAACGCCTGCCCTGGTAGTGCCGGTTCTTCGCCGAGTTGCCCGGTGGCGACCTGTTTGTTCTGTTCCTGGATGGCGTTGACGACTTCCGAGGCCGTCATCCCGAAAGTTTTGAGCTGATTCGGATTGAGCCAGGCCCGCATACTATAGTCTTGCTGACCGAAGATCGTGAGATCACCCACCCCCGTGAGTCGAGCGATTTCATCCTTGATCTGAATGGTGGCGTAGTTGCTCATGTAGAGCTGATCGCGTTCATACTCCGGGTGGTTCTTGTCGACAGGAGAATAGAGGTTGACAACCAGGAGGATGTTGGGCGACTTCTTCTTGATGTTCAAACCTTGCCGTTGCACTTCATCCGGGAGTTGCGGCGTGGCGAGGGAGACGCGGTTCTGCACCAGCACCTGGGCCATGTTCAAGTCGGTGCCCAGGTCGAACGTGACCGTGAGGTTATACACCCCATCATTGGTACATGTCGATGACATATACAGCATGTTCTCGACACCGTTGACTTGTTGTTCAATCGGCGCGGCCACGGTGTCCGCGACGACTTTGGCGCTGGCTCCGGGGTAGTTCGCGGATACCGAAACCGTCGGCGGCGCGATTTCGGGGTACTGAGCGATTGGGAGATTGAACAGAGCCGCCAGACCGAACAGCAGAATCACGATGGAAATGACCCAGGCCATGACCGGGCGTTCGATAAAAATCTTGGCGAACATACGGCATTCCTGAATGACGCGCAGTCGATTGGAAAGTTGCACCCATCCGCTAACACGATGGGGTGAGCCAGCACCCGATTCGGTTCGGAGGGCAACTGAGTGATACGATTCTAGTGAACGCGATCGCCTGTGGCGAACGGTTCGTTTCCTTCACGCGGTTCCATTGCTCGAACGGTGAATTCCGGCAAAACGCATCAGGCGTTGCGTGCGGCGCACCACGCGGCCACCAGACCTACGGCCACGGAACCGAAAGCATAAAACATGGCGCTGCCCCAGCGATCCCGTTCGATCAGGGCCAGCGTTTCCAGGCTGAATGTGGAGAATGTCGTGAATCCACCGCAGAACCCGGTTCCGAGCAGCAACCACCAGTGTGACTGAGAATGGGATTTATACCAAACCGCGAAGAGTCCCAGGAGGAATGACCCTAGCACGTTGATGCCGAAGGTGTGCCAGGGGAAATGCTCGATCGCTCCCGCTGCCCAATGCGAGGCAAACCGTCCTAAAACATAACGGGAAACCGCACCTGCCGCGCCCCCAGACGCGACGGCGGCTAATGCGAGGAATTCTCCGGTCATGGGGATGGATCTTTCACAAGTGGCGC
The DNA here is from genome assembly GCA_026931725.1 of Bacteroidales bacterium. Taxonomy (GTDB): domain Bacteria; phylum Planctomycetota; class Planctomycetia; order Gemmatales; family Gemmataceae; genus JAIXLE01. Next base: position 15,816 of record JAIXLE010000219.1, on the reverse strand, counting down.
GGGGTGGGGAAGAAGAGGGACATTCCGCAAGGTAAAGGGAATCTCCACATCGCGTTGCATCGTGCCTCGGAATGTGAGTTGGGTGGGTGGCCCACACTCGGCCTTTGTCGGCGTGACGATGAGTTGTACTGATCGAACAAATGATTGCTTGCCATTTGTGACGATCATACGGTTGCTGATCTGGGTGATGTTTAACGCATAACTGTTCCCATTGGCATCGGCAAGATCGAACGCCCGCGTGTTCATCGGGCCACCATTCGTGACGGTGACAGCCTGTGCGACACCGATCGCGCCACCACGCAGCCGGATGTTTGGGTTGATGGGATGGCTTGCTTCGCCGACAGGAGTTATCAGCATAGGGTCATAGTGCAGCAGAAGATGAAGGGTAAATGGCTTCCCATCCGCGGACGGTGTCAGCGTGGCTGTCATCTCGGAATCGTTTCGACCCTGCACCTGCACCGTCTTTCCGGGGGTGAGTGTCTCAATGGTGGCGATCGCTTCCGGCTTCGTGCGAATCGTGCCGTGAATCGTGCCTTCCAGTCGGCTCAATCGGGTCACATCCTTCCCGTTGTCTTTGCGGATCTCCACAATCTGTTGCATGGCGGTTGGGCGGAATGCCTGCGGCGCTCCGTTGGGTGGACGGTGATTCGGCATCAGGTTCACGCCGCCGTTCGCATCAATTACGATGTTACCGTCACCCACGCGATGCACTTGAACCTGTGGGGCATCTGCTGGTTTCACGGTGAGTTCCTGACCATCGGAGCCTGTGACTTTGGCTACCGTGACTCGCTGGATACGTTGCCAATCCAGTTGCGGTTCGGTTTGGAGTTCTAAGAGAACCGGAAGAATATCCGCTGCGACCGCAGGTTGCGACGTGGCCGGGAAGGGCCGCGCCACAATGCGAATCCCCCCCTGAACGCAGGAGGGCAACGGCGCGGCTGACTGCGGTTGCAGGACGATCCCATTCGGATCGTGTGTTGGTGTCTGGTGTTGAGCCGGGGCTGATTGGGTGGGGTTGCGACGCAACGCGGTCAGTTGCCGTATGTTCTGAGCCATGGCTTCCTTGATTTTGGCAATGGCTTCATCCCGTGCGCGAACGGCTTGCGGATTGGCGGCCGCTTTTTGCCGTGCGATCGTGTGTTCATGCAGTTGGCGAATGAGAGCGATGCGTTGTTCCGTGTTGCGTTGCAGATCCGCGGCCACGGCATCCACCGGATTGCGGAGCCGGGCCGATTGCGGGGAGGCGTTGCGATCGGCCGCGAGTCCGATTTCCAGATGCGCGGCTTGGCAAATAGTCCCCAACGCCGACCAGAATGGTTGATCGGTAATTTCTGGGATTTTGATGATCTGATCGGCTTGTGCAGGATCAGTAAGATGAAACTGGGCGTGGGTCTGTTTCGTGCATTCGGACAATATCTCACGGAGTTTCCGTGCGCCCGCCGCAAGCGTGACCCGGCTGGGGGCGATGGCATCTTCATTTTCGGCCCGTAAACCGATCTTGGCGACGAGCGTTTCGGCGCGTTGGCGGACCTCGGCATCGGCCGTGGTTCGCACGGCTTCGCGGAGAGCGGACAATGCCGGACGGCCAATGTGATCGAGCGCCTGGGCAGCAGCTTGGCGGGTGTGGAAATCCGGGCTTCCCAGTTCCGCAATGAGAAGGTCAATCCGTTGACTGGGTGCCGATTCCTCGGCGGGAGTCAGACTCACCCCGACGAACAAGGCGACACATGCAGCGGTGAATCGTGCCATGTTTCTTCCCTTCCGAATCAGCGGGAACCCGAACATCCCTCATCCGCAGTCGTTCCGCGTGGCACCCCAAACCCGATCACAGAGACAGAGTTTGGGGTGAAGGCATCCGAAGCATTCTTTTATGGTGCATTCCCATTAACGGGTGAAGATGAATTCTGGGGAATTCAACAACGCCCACAAGACATCTTCCATCCGATTTCTCCAATTCGCGTCCAACCGTTCCGTGGGGGGATCACCTCGGCGGGCCGCTTGCTCCTGCTGCATCCGCACGGTCGTCGCTTCGGGGGCAAGGTGGTTTGACCACGAAACATACGGTTCCGGGAGCCGATTCTTCACGGGCACAGGTGTCGGTGCTGGCCGGACGCGGGATTCGTACCCTGGCCGCAGATACTCTGTGTAAAGAGATCGTTCCTCCGTGGTCGGGTGGCGGGTCAACAATTTTAAGAAGAGAACATCGACAAGTTGATCGAGCGATTGCTCCCGTAAGGCCAACGTGGTGATGCCATGATCGTCGCTGAGCCGCGTGAGCCAGACACCCATCGTGCCATTTGACAAAATCGCGGGTTGCAGCGTGTTCGGTTCGGTGTCGCGTACGCTGACCGCTTCCTGACGGGAACCACGCCAGCCGAACGCGGTGAGGACATCGGCGACTGCCTGAATCCGGGGTAGCGCCAAACTCGGTCGATCCCGCTCATTCGATGTTGAAGTCAGCATCCAGGAGCGGCGCGGTTGCCCGAGCGTGATGGAGCTTTGCTGAGCCCGTTGGCCATCAATGTCCAGGCTGGCTTCTTCCACGCGGAACGGCTTGCCCGTAGCGGCAAACAGGGCATCGACAATCTGTTCCGCCGTCAACCGTCGCGGGGCCGGGGAGGCGTAGAGAACCCCCGTGGATTTCCGGGTTGTGTCGGTTGCCCGCTGGTACGCATGAGAAGTCAGAATGAGCCGGGCAATCTGTTTCTGATCATAACCGTTGCGGACCAGTTCTCGGGCCAGCCAGCGTAACAGTTCAGGATGCGAGGGTGTCCCTTTTTCCCAATCGTCGATCGGATCGACGAGCCCACGTCCCATGTAGCGTTGCCAGAGCCGATTGACCAACACTTGTGCGAATCGTTCATTCTGCGGAGCGGTCAGAATCGCGGCGAGCCGGTCACGGGAATCGTCCGGGTGTTCCGCCAGTTTACGGCCTACATCTTCGGAAACGATATCGGTGTAGGACCAGGCGACAGCCACGGCGGTTCCCGGCTTGAGCGTGACCTGAATGAGCGGTGTTCGCCCACCTTCATGAATCTTGTCGAGCGGGACCGAGCTGGTTGCGGGCACCGTTTGCGGCTTGCGGGCCAGCATCGCGGCGATGTGGAACAAATCTTCTTGCGTGGATCGGTGCGAGGGGGCATCGTGGCAGCGGGCGCACTGGGTCTGAATCCCCAGGAACGCCGAAGTCAAAATCACACCCTTGGCGGCGAATGGGACATCATTCTGTGTCGCCGTGGCGAACCCGGCCGGGCCGCCGTAACGCTCACTGCCGTTCATGCGGATCAATTCCGTCACGAAGAGATCGAGCGGTTTGTTATCGAGCAGCGATTCATACAGCCACCAGCGGAACGGGCCGGTGTTGTTCAGCGTGGGGTTGAGGATATTCGGATTCTCGGCCAACACATCGAGCCAATATCCCATCCCATGATCGGCCCAGCGTGGATCGGCCAATAGGCGGTCGATGGCCTTAGTGCGGCGCGTTTCGGCGGGTTCTGCCAAGAAAGATTGAATTTCTTCCGATGTCGGGGCGACTCCCACTGTGTCGAGTGTGACGCGACGGAGGAACGTCAGATCGTCGGTGAGTGGGGTCAACGCCGTGGGTTCGGGGCGAACTTCGGGCCAGAGGGCTCCTTCGCGGACCCAGGTTGCGATTTTGGTAACCTGGGTGGGGCTGAGCCGTTCACCTTTGGGCGGCATCCTCTCGTCTTCATGAGCGGACTGAATCCGTGCCAGCAGCGGGCTTTCCGCCGGTTTGCCGGGCACAATCGCCGGGCCTTCGAGCTTGCCGCCAGCCAGCAATCCCGCGCGGCTATCGAGCTTCAACCCCCCTTGCACTTTTCCCCCCGAGTGACAGGAAAAGCAACGGGTTTCGAGGATCGGCAGAACATCATCATAGAGTGAAACCGATCCGCGTTTCGCGGCGATCATCTGCTGGGAGGCATGAGCCAGTTTCGCGGCCAGGAAATGGTCGATCGGATTGTGCGCGGGGAAGCCCGCGGGCAGGGCTGGAACCGGCGTTTCCGGGGTGGATTGCAACCATTGTTTCGCGGCTTCTCGGCGTCGGTTCCAGTATCCCGCATGTTGCGATCGGGTGGCGGCGCGGGCGGCACTGTTCCGTGCGGCGAGGGCGTGTTCGCGGTCAGCACGGTAGGCAGCCCAACCGGCATCCGTGTAGGGAATCGGTTGTTTTCCCGGTGTCAGCAGGAACCAGGATTCGCTCCCTTCCGGGGAAATCGCGGCCACGGTTTCCCCGAGTTCCGGGCGACGGTTGGACTTACCGAAAAAACCGCCGACGATGGTTTCCAGCATGACGACATGCTCGCCAGCGGGTACGTCCAATGTGGTCCATTCTTCACGGTTGCCCGGCGGGGCGAAGCGGAAATCCGGGCCGAGGTTCAGATAGGTTTTGGGGTCGCGGACATGACCATGACCACCATTGTCTGATGGTGGGAATGTCGTTGTGAGGATGAGCTTGCCATCCAGGTAGAGCCGACTGGCCCCGCGAGCGCGGAGCAGCAATCGGTGTTTCCCTGCCGGGAAGGGCACCGCGGCCGCGGCCCGGAGCAGGAACGGATTCGGACGATCACCACGCACGCCGGTATCGACATATTTGTGGGGCACCTCAAAGAACCCAAACGCGGATTCGGTGTAGGTTTCGGTTGCCGCGGGTGGCAGTTCCGGCCAGGCATTGCGAGCGGGCATTCCGTGTTCGCAGAGTTGGACCAACACGGCTCCTGGTCGAAGCTCATTTTGGGCAATCGCTGGTGGCGGTGGGATGAACTGATAGCGTTGCGTAAGGGTTTCTGTCGGAATCACTCCACGCCAGACCGCGACTTCGTCGAGCGATCCGATAAAGGTATTTCCGATACTGCCCCCGTTGCCGGTCCCGATCGTGAGATCGTCGGCATCGACGACGGGTGGGCGGGTGGTGGCTCCGCCCATGTCCCAGGTGCCGTTGACGATACGGCCATCGACGATGCCGCGGATGCTTTTCGGTTGGCCAAAAGTATACGAAACCGCGACATGGTGCCAGCCGGTATTGAGGGTGAACCCCGCATTCGAGGTCCAGCGGTGCCAGTCTGCCGGATGGCCCGGTTCGGCCCGACTGGAGAACAGGAATGTGATCCGGCCTTCATTGTTCACGCTCTTGAGGCGAAGGGCGTAGTTCTGATTCTTTTCCGGGAAGCCGGGCTTATGATTGCGGCCTTTGCCGAGAAGGTAGACGAACTGGCCTTCCGGCAACTGCTCCGCACGCACCCAGGCTTCGAGAGTGATCGTTTCCCCGTTCTCGAATCGGAGCCGTGCCGAGGAGACATCTCGTTCCCGGATGGTCAGGGCCTGTTTGGCGGATGGGATGGACAACGCCGTATTCTTGGCCGAGAAACCAGGGTACTGGGGAGGACGTGGGCCATCGACGCTTGAGGAAGATGAGGAAACACCGGGTTCCGATTTTCCGTCGAACTTCCAACGCAAGATCGGTTCCCGCGGGTCTGAGGCCGAGTCATTCCCGGTGGAGTCGTTTTGAGAGAATCCTGGTGAGGATACCAAGAACAAGAAAAGAAGGGCGAGTTGGCGGGTGTGAACCATCAGATACTCACGAAGAGAAGGTTAGCGTGGGGTTCTCCCTGATTGTAGCACCCACGCGGTCGGTAGGGTGCGGTTCCTTCTGATTCCGAAGTGCCAGGTGCGGCAAGGGTTTCTTGAACAGGTGAAGGTGATCGGTTCGGAGTCGCCCATCCATCCGGGTTGAGTCCAGAGGACCACGGGCACAATTGCCAGTATGACACGCACCGGATCCATCACGCTTTCGGAAAATCGACGGAACTTCACGCTAGCAACCGCAATTGACGATGTTACAATGCGATGAGTTATTTTCCTGCCTGAATGACGGACTTCCGCAAACTCCTTCGCTATTCCCCTCCTTTCGTTAGGGGTTCCGTTGATGTTGACGCATCGTATCACGCTGACAATTGTGCTGGTTTTCGCAGGCTTCGCACCCGCCGTTGAGTTGCTCCCAGCCAACAAACCGATCGAAACTGTCATCGACTTGGCCATCCAGGCTCGGTTGCAAGCCGATGGTGTGCAACCGGCTCCCCAAGCCGATGATGCCACCCTCATTCGCCGGCTGACGCTCGACTTGGTTGGCCGTATTCCCACACTGGTGGAAACGGATGATTACGTCGGTTCTTCCGATCCGAACAAGCGGGCCAAGCTCGTCGATCGGCTCATGGCTTCTCCGGGGTTCGTCCGATTTCAGGCCGAACAACTGGATGTCATGCTGAATAGCACGGTCGCCGGGGATGATCGCCGTCAAGGCAGCGTGCGGAACTACCTGCGTACCGCCTTGGCGGATGGCAAAACCTGGGATCAAATCTTCCGGGACTTAATGCTGCCCAACGAGGACGATCCCAAGACGAAATCGGCTGTGAACTTCCTGAAAGCGCGTGCCCGCGATACCGACCGATTAACGAATGATGTCTCCGTGGCGTTCTTCGGCGTGAATGTCAGTTGTGCGCAGTGTCACGATCACCCGTTGGTCGCCGATTGGAAGCAAGATCACTTTTACGGCATGAAATCGTTTCTGGATCGGACATACGAGGCGGGAAATTTTTTGGCGGAACGCGGGGCCGGGCTCGTCAAGTTCAAACCCACGCGCGGCCCAGAACGCTCCGCCCAGATGATGTTCCTCACCGGAACGATCGTCGATTCTCCGACCGTGCGCGAACTGACAAAAGACGAACAGAAACGCGAAAAAGAACTCATCGAGAAGGCCAAGCAAGACAAGAAAGCCCCGCCCGCACCGCCATTCAGCGCGCGTGCCCAGTTGGTCGAACTCGCGTTGAAACCCAAAGAATCCCAGTTCTTCGCCCGTTCGATCGTCAATCGGCTCTGGTATCGGTTGCTCGGGTATGGCCTTGTCATGCCGCTGGATCAAATGCATTCGGAGAACCCCGCATCGCACCCGGCACTTCTCGACTGGCTGGCCCGTGATTTCCGCGATCACGGTTACAATCTCCGCCAGACGATTCGCGGTATCGTCCTAAGTCAGACCTATTCCCGGAGTAGCATCGATCCGCGTGAAATCCCACCGGCTGCTTCATACTTCGCGGTTGGCCGCTTGAAGCCGCTGACCCCGATGCAATTGGCGGCATCCCTGCGTATCGCCACCCGTGACCCCGCCGGATTCGCGGGAATGAAGCCCGATGAGCGGGAGCGCCAGATCGAATCGCTCGTCAGCGGAGCCGCTGGGTTTGCCGCGTATTTCGAGGAACCGGGCGACGATTTCCAAATCGGTGTGGCGGAAGCTCTCTTCTTCAGCAATTCGGATCGCATCGCCCAAGAGTTCCTCAACAATCACGGCGGAACCCTGCTGGGTCGGCTCAAAACCGTGACCGATCCCCGAGAAGCGGTCACCTTACTTGTGCGCACGGTTTACGGGCGCTTGCCGAACGCTGACGAGATGAAAGGGTTGACCGATTATCTCGCCCGTCGGACAGACCGGACACCCGAAGCCTACAAGCAGATTCTCTGGGCGCTGCTGACGGCCAGTGAGTTCCGATTCACTTATTGATTTACCCGAATCCCCCGATTGTGAGGTTGGAGTCATGCGTGCAAAATCATTCTGCGGGTCGGTAGATCATGCAATCTCACGGCGTGGCTTCCTGGGAGCAACCGTGGCGGCGGGAGCGTCGGCATTCGCGGACATGACCGGCTTGGATCAACTGGGTAGCTCCGCACTGGCCAGCCAAATGAAGAAGAACCAAAAACGGGTGATTCTGCTCTGGTTGGCCGGGGGTGCCTCACAACTCGAAACATTTGATCCCAAACCCGGTGTCCAAACCGGCGGCCCGTTCCGTGCGATTCCGACTTCGGTTCCCGGTGTTCACATTTCGGAACTGATGCCGCAGATGGCGAAACGGATGCACAAAACCTGCATCATTCGCGGGCTGAACACTAAAATTGGCGACCATCTCAACGGCGCGCAACTCATGCTGCGGGGTCGCCGGAACGAAGCCGGTTTGAAATACCCCGATATTGGGGCCGTCGTGGCTCGGGAAATGGCCCGCCTGGAAAGTCAGGTGCCCGATCACGTCACCTTTTATACGCAGACCGAAGGGCGATACTACGCGCTCGGTGATGCCGGGTTCTTCGGGGCTCGCTTCGCGCCAATGGAACTCACGACCGAAAACAGGCCGGGGAACATTCGCCGACGGGATGGGATCACGGCACTCGATCATCAACAGCGTGCCGATTTGCGGGTGTTGCTCAGCCAGCAGTTTGCCAAAGGCCGCAGTTCCAGCACCCTGGGTAGTCACAACGAAGCCTACGAACGGGTGCGTGGGATCATGGCTTCGGAAACACTCTTCGATGTGACGCAAGAACCGCAAAAAGTCCGTGACCGCTATGGTCCGACGCAGTTTGCCGAGCAGACGCTGATTGCCCGGCGACTCGTCGAGGCGGGCGTGCCCTTCGTCCGCATTGGTCGGGCGTGGTGGGATTGTCATGGTCAAAACTTTGAAACCCATCAGGAAATGGTGCCGGAACTCGATCATGTCATGGCCACCCTGATCGACGATCTGCACGAACGCGGTCTGCAAGATGATGTGATGGTGGTGACCCTGTCCGAATTTGGCCGCACGCCACGCATCAACGCCAGCCTGGGCCGCGATCACTTTGCCTCGGCCTGGTCGATGAGCATGACTGGGGGCGGGATTAAAGGCGGGGCCGTCTGGGGCAAGACGGACCCCCTCGGCAACACGGTTTCGGATCAGGAAGTCAATGCGGGTACGCTGTTTGCCACGCTGTATGCCGCACTCGGCATTAACCCGCACAAGAACTATTACGTCGGTTCCCGGCCGGTTCCGCTCGTTGATGAAGGAATCGAAGAAATTGATGATTTGATTGCGTAACAGGTTGCATCATCATGATACGGTGTGGCTCACGGCTGCACCGATTCTCTCATACCGATTCATCATTCGTGAGAATAGTCGTGGCAGCACCCAATCCTGAGAAGCTCAAACTCGTCAAAGATTTTGGCTACCCGATGCCGGTCTTCGATGTGGCTCCGGTTCCGCAATCGACACGCTGTTTCTTCGGTGCCGCGGATTTTCAGGTGTCGGAAGTAGACTTGGCGGCGACCAAGTGGGAACCCCGCAAACTGTATGCACATGGCAGTTACGTTACAACGGTGACGCTCGCCGGTTCGGCTCTGATCTCAGGCGGTTACGATGGCCAACTCATTTGGTGGGACACGGCCAAAAATCAGATGATCCGCTCCGTGGAAGCCCATCAGAAATGGATTCGGAAGGCGGTGACATCGCCGGATGGCCGGTATGTAGCCAGTGTCGCCGATGATATGGTTTGCCGTGTCTGGGATGCCGTCAGCGGGAAACCCGTTCACGAACTGAAAGGCCACGCTCCGCAGACACCACAGCATTTTGGCTCCATGCTTTATGCGGTCACTTATTCCGCCGATGGAAAGTATCTGGCTACGGGTGATAAGGTCGGCCATATCGTCATCTGGGACGCAACAACAGGCAAATCGGTAACGACGCTAGAAGCCCCGGTGATGTACACCTGGGATCCGAAGGCGCGCTTGCATTCCATCGGTGGGATTCGCTCACTCGCATTCAGCCCGGATGGGAAACGCCTCGCTGTCGGTGGTATGGGGAAAGTCGGCAATATCGACCATCTGGAAGGGAAGGCCCGAGTCGAACTCTTCGATTGGCAATCGGGGCAGACGATCGCTCAACAGGAACACGACGGGCAAAAAGGGTTGGTCAATCGCCTCGCTTTTGCCCCCGATGGTTCCTGGCTGGCCGCGGCCGGTGGGGGAACACAGGGGTTCTTTTACTTCTTGAACTCCGATGCCAAGAAGATTCTGAAAGACGAAAAAGCACCCATGCATGTTCACGAATTTTCCCTGTCACCTTCCGGCGAAGAGTTCGTTCTGGTCGGTCACAATCGGATTGCCCAGTACAAACTGGGGTAGATGGTTCGGTCTGCTCCGTATTCACGATTCCTGAGAATCGGCATGTGTGTCGGTTCTCTTTCTTTGAGGGATCACGATGTGAACCCTCATTTCCGGTTGCGTTGCCCGCATCATCCGCATTCTCTTCTCGATTGTCACCATCCGTGGATTCGGCGATGTTTTTGCATTTTCTCCAACCGATCGGATCGGCCACCCTGGCAAATGGTGGGCATTCTCATTAGTTGTGAACAGGACGATATTCGCAGACTCTATTCTCGATGTACAGGCGTTTCCCATGCCGACACCGCCCGTAACCGAACAACCCATGCTGCTCTCACCGCAGGATTTATACCTGTTCAATGAGGGGAGCCATGTTCGTCTCTATGACAAATTGGGGTCACACCCTTGCACGGTTGGCGGGGTGCCTGGATACCGCTTCGCGGTGTGGGCACCCAACGCGGACTATGTCGCGGTGGTGGGGGATTTCAACGGCTGGGATCCGGGACAGTCTCCCTTGCAAGCCATGGGCTCCAGTGGCATCTGGGCGGGTTTCATCCCCGGTGTCGGTATGGGCCAGTGCTACAAGTATCACATTGCTTCGCGGTTCAATGGTTACAAAGTCGACAAGACCGACCCGTTCGCCTTCACCACGGAGATTCCGCCGAAGTCCGCGTCCGTGACTTGGGAACTCAACTACCAGTGGAACGATGCCGACTGGATGGCGAAACGAAAAAACACCATCGGGCACGGCAACCCGGTCAGCATTTATGAAGTGCATCTTGGCTCATGGATGCGGATTCCCGATGAAGGGTATCGCTCGCTGTCTTACCGGGAGGCGGCCCCCAAATTGGCGGCCTACTGCAAGAAACTGGGCTTCACCCACGTCGAGTTTTTGCCGTTGATGGAACATCCATTCTTCGGCTCCTGGGGGTATCAGACAACCGGATACTTTGCAGCGACCAGTCGGTTCGGCACGCCGCAAGACCTGATGTTCCTGATTGATACGCTGCACCAGGAAGGGATCGGTGTCATCTTGGACTGGGTGCCCTCGCACTTCGCCACGGATCAATTCGGCCTGGGTTACTTCGATGGCACGGCGTTGTACGAACACGGCGACCCGAAGCAGGGGTATCACCCGGATTGGGGCAGCTACGTCTTCAACTACGATCGGCATGAGGTCCGCAGTTTCCTCCTCTCATCGGCCTTGTTCTGGTTGGATAAATACCATGTCGACGGCATCCGGGTCGACGCGGTTGCATCCATGCTTTACCTCGATTATTCGCGGAAGAACGGGGACTGGGTGCCGAACCGCTATGGGGGCAACGAGAACATCGGGGCCATCGAGTTCCTCCGCCGCTTCAACGCGGAAGTGTACGGCCACTTCCCGGACGTGCAGACGTTCGCCGAGGAAAGCACCGCTTGGCCGATGGTGTCACGGCCAACGTACATCGGCGGGTTGGGCTTCGGCTACAAGTGGGATATGGGGTGGATGCATGACACACTCAAATATGTCGCGCATGATCCGATTCATCGGAAGTATCACCATCACGATCTGACATTCCGCATGTTGTATGCCTTCACCGAGAATTATCTGCTACCGCTCTCGCATGATGAAGTGGTCCACGGCAAGGGGCCGCTCTGGGATAAAAGTGCGGGGGATGAATGGCAGAAGTTCGCCGGGCTACGGCTCCTGTTCGCGTACCAATGGGCGATGAATGGGAAGAAACTCGTCTTCATGGGTGGCGAGTTCGGCCAACGCTCGGAATGGCGGCACGATACCAGCCTGGACTGGCACGTCACGCAGTACGACAGCCACAAGGGGATTCAACAGTGCGTGGCCGACCTTAACCGCATTTACAAGACCGAACCCGCTCTGCATGAACTCGACTGCGACCCAGCCGGGTTCGAGTGGATTGATGCCAACGATGCCGGGGCGAGTACATTCTCGTTCCTACGCAAAGCGGCGAATGGGGTCGATGTGATCTTGTGTGTGTTCAACTTCACCCCGGTTCCCCGGCATGACTATCGTGTGGGTGTCCCTGGTCCCGGCTATTGGCAAGAAATGTTCAATTCCGATGCGAGTTTCTACTGGGGAAGCAACGTCGGGAACAATGGGGGGGCCCACGCGGAATTTCAACCCTGGCACGGTCGACCGTATTCGCTTACGATGACCCTTCCTCCGCTGGCTGCGGTTTTCCTGAAGGGGCAGGTGTAACCCCCTTCACCGTAGTTGGTGCCTCAACTGGAGAGTCTTCGTGAATCGACGTACCCTGTTTGTTGGGCTGGCGTGTCTGATCGCCACCTCTTGCGGCCCCAAGAACGGCCCAGAAGGAACCGATAAGACCAAGCCAAGCACGGCGGCATCCACCAAGGACAAGGCCGATACCCCGCAGGCGGACACGCCCAAGGCCGATGCCCCGAAGGTCGAAGTTCCGAAGGTGGATGCTCCGAAACCGAAGGTGGAAACCCCAAAGGTTGAGGCTCCGAAGGTGGATGCTCCGAAACCGAAGACAGAAACCCCGAAGGTAGAGGCTCCGAAGATCGAAGCTCCGAAACCGAAGGTGGAAACCCCAAAGGTGGAAGCTCCGAAGATCGAAGCTCCGAAACCGAAGACAGAAGCCCCAAAGGTTGAGGCTCCGAAGATCGAAGCCCCGAAGGTGGACGCTCCGAAACCGAAGGCCGAAACTCCGAAGAAGTAATGGCCGAATATCCCGTCGGATTCCCGAGCTGCCAACGGGACCGACGTTCTCTGGTAATGGGTTCGGATTCCAGATTCCGATGCGCGGAATCGCCGAGAAAACACGCCACGCTGCCCACCCGATCGGGAGTGATTCCGTGAACCGACGTACGATGCTTGTGGGATTGATGTGCCTGATCGCTGCTTCCTGTGGCCCGAGCGATGGAGCCAAGGAAACAGAAAAAACGTCATCGGGAACGACGACCGCCGACAGTAAAGCAACCCCAGCCAGTCAATCTGATGCTGGTACTCCGCCCGCCACGACTTCCGCACCAATGGGGCAAGATCGGACGCTGCTGACGAATAGCCTCAAACAGATTGGCCTAGCCTTTCACAATTATTATGACACGCGCATGCACTTCCCCAACGATATTACTGCAGCGGATCGAACGCCGTTGCTGAGTTGGCGCGTAGCAATACTGCCCTTCATCACAGAAAAAGAGCTCTACGAACAGTTCAAGCTCGATGAACCGTGGGACAGCCCCGCAAACAAACCCCTCATCGCCAAGATGCCGAAGATTTATGCTTTTGGCAATGAAGTTGGAAAAAGCAAGACTGTGCTGCGTGGCTTCTCCGCGTCTGGTCAAGCATTGGAGAGTGGGAAGAATATTGATTTGTTTGATTTCAAAGATGGAACTTCTAACACCATCCTCATTGCCGAAACCGAATCCCCGGTCGAGTGGACCAAACCCGATAGTCTCGAATCCGCCGCACGACTGCCGAACCGTCTCGCAGTGCTCTTCGCGGATGGATCGGTCAAATTGGTTCATCTCGGATCGGAATTCCGTAAGGCGTTGACGATTGCAGGTGGCGAGATCATCAACTATGCAGACTTGCTGGGTGAAACGAGTGATGCCATCAAAGTGCCTGCGACAAAGATGCAACCCGTAGCGCCGCTCCCAAATACATCCCCCATTTTGCCGCCGTCCAAGCTCGGTCCACCGTCAACGGCGCTAACGCCACCAATTCCGGGGCCGAAACCTCCTACCACGCTCCGGCTCCCTGGCCCGCCCACTACGAACACGAAGTGAACTTCCTTCCACTCTCCGCATCATCTTGCATTTGCCAATTATGCCGCTGCGTGTCAACAATCTCCGGTTGTCGATTGAGGAACCGGAGGGAAATCTGTCTCTCCACCTTGCCCGCGCCTTGGGGGTCACGCCCGCCGATGTCGGGCATTGGCGGGTTCTCCGTAAGTCGCTCGATGTCCGCGATAAACGGCAACTCCAATTTGTCTACAACTTCGCGGTCGAAGTTCATGACGAACAACGTATTGCGCCACACCGTGCTGGGGGGGCGCAATCTCCGGTGCAGATCGAACCGTATGATGATCCGCCGTTCACGATGCCGGAACCGGGTAAGGAACCGTTGCCGGGTCGGCCCGTGGTCGTGGGTTCGGGGCCAGCGGGGTTGGTGTGCGGGTATTTCCTGGCGTTACACGGGTATCGGCCCATCGTGCTGGAACGCGGCACGCCGGTTAACGAACGCATCCACGATGTCCAACGCTTTGATGCGGGTGGCGCGTTCCATCCCGAGAGCAATTATCTTTTTGGTGAAGGTGGAGCCGGGACATTCTCCGATGGCAAGCTCACTTGCCGGGGCACCGGGCCAGACGTGATGCGGGTTCTCGAACTGTTCGCCGAATGCAAAGGCCAGCAGATCGGGAAGCCGGACATCATCACCTACCACCGTCCACATTTGGGGAGTAACCGCCTGCCCGCCGTGGTGAAGGCGATTCGTCGGAAAATCATCGCACACGGTGGCGAGGTCCGCTTCCATACGAAAGTCGAAGACCTGCAATGTGATGAACAAGGAATGCGGGGTGTTGAGACATCCAGCGGGTTGATTGCGACTCCCTTGGTGGTTCTCGCCATCGGGCATAGTGCCCGTGATACCTACGAGATGCTCGCGCGTCGTGCGGTGCCGATGACCGCCAAGCCGTTCCAGTTCGGCGTGCGGGTCGAACATCCCCAAACGCTCATCAACTCCGTGCAATACGGGCCGAAGCACGCAGCCTACGAAGATCAACTCGGAAACGCCGATTACTCCTTGGTCGCACACGGTGAGCATGACCTGTTCACCTTCTGTATGTGTGCTGGGGGGCACATTATCCCGAGTGTTTCGCAGGAAGGGTATTTTTGCACGAACGGGATGAGCCTTTCCAAGCGGGATTCTCCGTTTGCCAATAGCGGTCTGGTTGTCACCGTGCCGGTGGAGGCGTTCGAGGGTACGGATGTTCTCGCGGGAATGCGCTTGCAGGAACGGTATGAGAAAAAGGCGTTTGAACTGGGGAAGGGAGCCTATTCTGTTCCCACACAACGAGGCGTGGACTTCGTCAAAGACCGGATGACCAAAGTGATTCCGCCGGGGAGTTATCCGCGTGGGAAACTGTCCGCGGATTTGCGTGAGGTGCTTCCGCCGCTCGTGGCCAAGGCCGTGAAACACGGACTGATGCAGATGGATCGTCGCTGGCACGGGCGGTTTCTCCCCGATGCCGTGCTCACCGGCCCGGAAACACGCGGCAGTTCTCCTGTCCGCATCGACCGCGATTCCCAGAGCCGAGAATCGCCGGGGGTGCGGGGATTGTATCCGATCGGAGAGGGAGCGGGCTACGCGGGAGGGATTGTCAGCGCTGCGGTCGACGGCCTCCGCACGGCGCGGGCAATCATCCAACGCTATGCGCAAGTGGAGGGGTGATGCGTGGGTAGTCCGGCACAACCAGAATCCGCAGGCACCGCGATGCCCTCGGCTTCCGTGGCCAAAGTCGTCGCGGCCAGTTTCATCGGCACCGCGATCGAGTGGTACGACTTCTTTTTGTACGGCACCGCGGCGGCGTTGGTCTTCAACCAGTTGTTCTTTCCCACAATCGACCCCATCGCCGGGACGATGGCAGCGTTTGGCACCTATGCCATCGGCTTTTTGGCTCGGCCATTCGGTGGGGTGATTTTCGGCCATTTTGGTGATCGTTATGGTCGAAAATCCGCACTGGTGACGACGCTCATGATTGTCGGTCTGACGACTTTTGCGATCGGATTGTTGCCTACATATGATTCTATTGGAATCTGGGCACCGATTGCTCTGATTGCGCTGCGGTTAGTGCAGGGGC
>JAIXLE010000016.1 GCA_026931725.1 Bacteroidales bacterium | reverse complement strand
TCTACGACGAGGGCCTGGCTGACATATTCCCCCGGCAATCCCGCCTGGTTGTTGCCGCCGATGACGCTGAGGACGGGCGTGATGATCGTTCCGCCCTGATTGAAGTAATCGTTTGGATTCCCTCCCTGTTGGTATTCCTGGAGGTTCGTCAGCCCGTCGCCGTCCGGATCCTGACCTGCGTCACTTCCATTTTGGCCATCGAACCCATTCGCGGCTTCCCACCGGTCGGGCACATGATCGCCGTCGCTGTCGGTCCATTCATCCGCTCCGGCGTCGGGGGTTTCGGCGCGGGGCTCTCCGTCCATGTCTTCTTGGGAAACGAACAAAGCGGCTCCGGCGCCGATGGCGGGGGATCCGGCCTGAAGGTGCCCGTCCGGGGTCAGCAACGGATTGGCGGAGAGATTTCCCGTGCCGGGGAACCCTCCCCGGACGAGGGAATGGTCGGCCTGCACGGCTCCCTCTGCCGCAAAAGCGATTTCGGCGGTGGGCTGGCCGCTCCAGAGGATGGAGTTCTTCACCTCGATCAGGCCGGTTTCCGCAAAAACCGCCTGCCCGGAAGCGCCCGCACTGTTGTTGAGGAATGTTCCGTGCAGAATGTGAGCGACTCCGGATGTCTGATAAAGTGCCCCGCCCTTCTGGGATGCCGCGTTGTGAAGAAATACGCAATTGATGAAATACGGTTGCCCGGAAGCAACCTGGACCGCTCCACCGCTGGCGGCGCTGCCATTGCGAAGAGTGAATCCGTCGATCACGCTGCCCGTGCCGACACTCAGGAGGGAGGAGGTGTTTTCCCCGTCCAGAATCGTGGTG
Organism: Bacteroidales bacterium; assembly: GCA_026931725.1. Classification (GTDB taxonomy): domain Bacteria; phylum Planctomycetota; class Planctomycetia; order Gemmatales; family Gemmataceae; genus JAIXLE01. The sequence continues at coordinate 1,667 of JAIXLE010000016.1, read as the reverse complement.
CGGGCTCCCTCTTCCGAGAGAACCAGAATGCCGTGGGCGGCGGGAAATTGCAGCCCGGTGTTGCCGGGTCCCCGGTAGATTCCCGGCTTGATGAGAATAATCTGCCCGTCCGCACTGACGACGTTCAGAGCACCCTGAATGGTTGTGTGGGTTCCGCTTCCCGCCGGATCAACAACGAAATCCGCCACAGGGTGAGCCTGGGCATTGTTGGCTGCCGTTCCCTTGAAATATTCAAAGATATTGGGATAGCGGTCGCCATCCTTGTCGGCGTAGGAATCGTCGGCCCAGGCGTCGAGTCCGTTGGCATTTTCATAATACTCGCGCATCCCGTCCCCGTCGCTGTCGGCCAGTTGGGGATCGGTGGATTCCGTGATTGTGACGGCTGCGGCACCGGAAATGTGAGCCGGTGACGCTTCAGGGTGAGCACCGCAGTCTCATCGCCGTCCTTTTCGGGTCGGTGAGCGGGTTCGGAATGTCCACATAAGCGGCACCCGAGGGAATGAGCGTGGCAATTTCCGGGGCTTCATAGTCTTCCCCGGGAGTGGCCGTGCCAGAAAAGGTGAAGCGGATGTTGATCGCATTGGTGGTGGGCTCTCCGGCGGAACGGGAAATCCGAAAACTGCCCGGGACGGCGCTGTTTTCGGCCACCGTGCCGATCTGGGCCGCCACGCCGATGGTCGGCAGGACCACCGTGACCGGAATTTCGTTCGTATTCACGATTGCGCCCGAATCGTCCACCACGACCGCCCGGAACGTGTGGGCCCCCTCACCAATTCCCGACACCTGCGTTTGGAAAGGAGCCACGGTATCGGAAGCCACCAACTGGGAATCCCGATAAAAATCCACGCGGGCGACGGCACCATCCGAATCGGCCGCAGCAGCACTCAGGGTAACGGTCGCGGGGGCAAAGCAGGGAGCTCCGCTGATGCTCAGAGTTCCGGTGGGAGGTTGGTTGTTCAGCGGACCGGTCACAGAAGCGGAAGCATACTTTGCAGTGGTGGTGTTGACCCCATTGCCAAGCTGCCCGGAGGCATTGTAGCCCCAGGTGACAACCGAGCCATCGGCGAGTAACGCCAAGCTGAATCCATAGCCATAAATGTTGCTGGTTCCTCCCGCCGCAATGGAAACGACATTGTCCAAATAGGTCATGGCATTGAGCATGACCCGCTTGGCATAGGCCCGGTTGGTTGTTCCCCCGTCACCAAGTGCCCCATAGCCGTTGTCTCCCCAAGCCCAAACTTGGCCATCTTTATCAAGGGCAAGAGTATGTTGGGAGCCGGCGGCGACCTGGACGATGTCCTGCAAATAGCCCCCGCCCTCGCTGGCATCCTTCTGCACCTGCACGGGGTATGTCACGGCCAAGGCCGCAACCAGTCCGTTGCCCAAACGTCCGTAAGATTGCTGTCCCCAACACCAGACGGTTGTGAAGTTTTCCCCCGCCCGTTTTCTTAGTGCCACCACATGGTCGCTTCCCGCGGAAATATCCAGCGCGTCGGAAAGGTATTCGGCCGGGGTATTCCCGTTGAGCTTGACGGGAACGGCCCTGGACTGGGTGGTGGCGTTGCCGATGCCCAGTTGCCCGGAAGCATTATACCCCCAGCTCCACACCTGCCCGCCTGCGGACCTGGCCACGGCGAACAGGCTGCCTGCGGATACCTGGACGAGGC
>JAIXLE010000055.1 GCA_026931725.1 Bacteroidales bacterium | reverse complement strand
GTTATGGCCTCGGCTCCGAGTCTCAGGATTTGCCCGCCTTCGTGGCTTTGCCGGACCCGATCAGCCTGCCTGTCAGTACCACGGAACACTGGTCAAACGGTTGGCTGCCTGCTCTGTATCAGGGAACGGTGGTCCGGCCCCGCGAGCCACGCATTCTGAATCTCGATCCTCCCACCCACCTGCGTGGGAAGCCGCAAGAACATCTGTTGGCGTACTTGGACGAACTGAACCGCGAGCATTTTGCCCAGCACCCCGGCGAACTCGATCTCGAAGCGAGGATCAACAGTTATGCCCTCGCCGCTCGGATGCAATCGGCCGCGAAAGAAGCTCTGGACATCAGCCAGGAAACGCAGGAAACCAAAAACCTCTACGGTCTTGATGACCCTGCCACGGCGGATTATGGCACTCGCTGCCTGATCGCACGCCGTCTGGTGGAACGTGGTGTCCGCTTTGTCTCCGTCTTCACGCGGAACCAAGAATGGGACAACCACGGTTCGATCCGTACCAGCCTACCCGCAGCCTGTAAGAAGACCGACAAACCCGCCGCAGCACTCGTTGCGGACCTGAAACGCCGCGGGTTGCTCGATAGTACCCTGGTCATGTGGGGCGGAGAAATGGGCCGATTGCCCGTGATCCAAAACGATGCCGGTGCCGCGAAAGTGGGCCGGGATCACAACACCTACGGCTTCACCATGTGGTTCGCGGGTGGCGGCATGAAAGCCGGACACGTCTACGGGGCGACCGACGAATTCGGCCATCACGCCGTGGAAGGTGTCGTCACACATCACGACTTGCACGCGACACTCTTACACCAGTTCGGACTGGATGCCGAACGCCTCGTGTACCGCCGAGGTGGCCAGGAACCGAATATCCTGGACGGGAAACCGGCCCGCGTGGTTCAGGAATGCCTAGCTTGATGGTTTGACCCATTGAACGACCATTCCTCAAGCAATACATCCCCGCACACGGTCACGCACGGCCGTGTGCGGGTGGTTCCGAAAAATTTCTGTTTCCGTGCCACTTATAGTTTACAATGATCGCATGTCGCGCGACTGGGTCACGGTTCAGATGACATGCAGACCACGTCGACGAATCTGTTACTGAGTTTGCGCCACGGAGGCCGTCCTGAGGCGTGGGCGCGATTTGTCCGTATTTACTCGCCACTCCTATACTCGTGGGCTTGCCGAATCGGACTCCAGGAAGCGGATGCCTTGGATTTGGTACAGGATGTTTTCATCACATTGCTGAAAAAGCTGCCCGAATTCGATTACGATAGCGATCGTGGCTTTCGAGAATGGCTCTGGGTTGTCACGCGCAATCGGTACTTTGAAATTGCTCGACGAAAACGCCTTCCCATCGACCGCTCAATCGAACCGGATTGGGTGGACGATCATCAATCCACTGCGGAAAAACTGCTCGAAGAGAAAGAATTCCGCCATCATATGCTGGTGGAACTCGTGCCCGCAATGGCCGACCAGTTTCAGGCCAGCACCTGGAAAGCCTTTTGGCGCACGACCGTCGATGGCTGTGCCCCGGCCGATGTGGCAGCGGAATTGGGTCTTTCATCAGATGCGGTGTATAAAGCGCGGGCACGAGTCTTGGCGCGACTCCACCGGGAATTTGCGGACCTACTCGACTGATAAGCGATTTCTGAGGGCGTTCTCACTGTCTCAAGGTGCCCTATGTCCAACCGCTGCCCAACGGATGAACAACTGATAGGTTACCTGATTGGTCGGACCCCCGATGAAATGATCCCGATATTTGAACACCATCTCCAAGAATGCACACGTTGCCCGGCTCGATTGGCGATTCTGCGTGTGGATAGCCAGTTGACTCGGGCATTGGCCGATTCGGGCACCGCTTCCCGTCCCGTTTCACGCGGTCTGCACGATCTGATGGATCAACTTATCACCATGGTCCCTGGGTCACGGACGCAGGGTATCGATCAAGCGAGCCAAGACACGGAAATTGAGGACGGATTTTCCTTTTTGGAGAAACCGGATCACCCACAGGAATTAGGACGGCTCGGGGAATATCGCGTCCTACAACTCATTGGCCGCGGCGACATGGGGGTCGTTTTTCGTGCGGTTGATGATCGTTTGGGCCGCGAAGTCGGGCTTAAGGTTTTGAGGCCAAAATCCAACCGCGACCCGCTGGCCCGTTCACGATTCCTCCAAGAAGCCCGCGCGATGGCGGCCCTTCGACACGATCACATCGCCTTGATTTATCAGGTGGGTGAGGTTCCTTCTGCTGTTGCTGGGGAACCCGCCATCGCGTTTCTGGCGATGGAGTTGCTGGATGGCCTCAGCCTTCAAACTTGGATGACTACGCATCCGCGGCCCCCATTGGCTCTGATCCTGCGCATCGCGGAACAAGCCGCTTTGGGGATGGCCGTGGCCCACGCGCACGGGTTGATCCACCGCGATATTAAACCCAGTAATCTTTGGCTGGAAACGCCAGCGGATGGGTTGGAAAACGCGGCCCCGCATCGCCCCTCACTGGAGGCCGTGGGCCGGGTGAAACTCATTGATTTTGGCTTGGCTACCCCCATTGGCGATGAGGGAATCTCCGCATCCATTGTGGGAACCCCCATCTACATGGCACCCGAGCAGTTCGCGGGAGGTCCGCCCGATCCCCGATCCGATCTGTTCTCCCTGGGGTGTGTGCTGTATGAATTGTGTACGGGTGAACATCCTTTCCCAGCCCGTCAACATGGTCGACCCTTTGCGCCGGACCCGGTTCCGACACCGGCGTGGGAATTGAATGCGGCTGTGCCCCAGTCGCTTTCTCGCTTGATTGGCCAGATGCTCAGCGTCACGCCAGAGAATCGCCCGTCATCGGCCCGAAAACTGTTGGCGAGCCTTCAGACCATCACCACGCAATACCAGCAACGGCGTGCCAAACGGCGATTGACGATGATGGGTGTGGGAATGGGCATCCTCGGCCTGGGAACCTGTGTGGGGTTGATGCACCGTTTTGGGGGGACCGATGCACCACAGCAACTCCCCGTGCCGATTCTGGGAGTCGCCGCCCACTCGACCGATACGGCCAGCCATCCCACCACGGAACCGCAACCCACGATCCCACGCCCACCTTTCCCCGCCGGGGTGCCCGATGCTTGGTGGTGGCAACGGTTAGCGGATCAACGCCCGCAGGAGCAGTTCCGCCTCGTCTCGCAAAAACTGGCGGAGTTGAACCCTGGATATGATGCCAATCTGGCGACGGGTTGGGTGGAACCAGAACTCGTGATTCGATACACCGTTCGTTCCAATGTCGTAGCGGATATTCGGCCCATTCGCGGTTTATTGGACCTAAAAACTCTCACGATTGAAGGGACGCAACCGGGAAAGGGGCATTTGGTCAACCTTGCTCCGCTGCGGGGATTAAAGCTCGTGAATGTCAATTTGCGCTACAATCCCCAGCTCCGCGATCTTTCCGCACTGCAGGACATGGATCTTTCCCGTGTCACGCTCACCGGAACCGGCGTAGACTCGCTTGTCGCCTTACAAGGCATGAGAATTGCGGAACTCAACATCGAAGATTGCCCCATCCGCGATTTGTCACCGATCCGCACGATGCCGGAACTCCGGGTCTTACGCTGTACCGGATGCCCCATCGCATCATATCGGGCGTTGGTGGGTCGCCCGATTCAGCAACTCTGGGCCGACGTGAACATCGGTACGCACCAGGAACTCCTTCAGTCCATGCCCGATTTGCAGCAACTCAATGGTCAGAAAGTCTTTCCCGATTGATGTTTTTTTGGGACACGGCGTGTCCAATCTTTCATACAGAACTCGTACTACCCGTAGCGGAAGTCTCCCATCTTTTCTCTTCCGCGAGACTCGTCATTTTCTCGGAGCGGGCCATGCGTTTTCCCACGCGGCGGTATCGGAGTGCATTTACACTCATTGAATTGTTGGTCGTGATCGCCATTATCGCGGTCCTCATTGGATTGTTGCTTCCGGCGGTACAAAAAGTCCGTTCGGCCGCAGCTCGCACAACGTGTACGAACAACCTCAAACAACTCGCCTTGGCGGTACACAATTACGAAGGGACTTATAGCAAACTCCCGGCCATGAGTACGCCACTGGGTGATGGAACCGGCCCCTATGGAAGCGTCATGGTGGCCCTGATGCCCTACTTGGAACAAGGCCCACTGTATCGACAACATGAAACCGCGAACGGCGTGACACAACCCATCGCTGCCACGGTTGTCAAAACCTTCCTTTGCCCATCCGACCCCTACGCCGCCAAAGGGACGCTTACCGTGACGATCAACGCGGTTTCGGGTTCCTGGGCAACGACGGATTACAACGCCAATCAAGCGATCTTCTCCACGCCGAACTCCTCATCGGTCATTACGTCTGGTGGTTGGAACTGGCGAGATCCCCAATTCCCGCGGATTTCCACGCTGCCAGATGGCACCTCGAATACGATTGGCTTCACGGAACGGATCGTCAATGCCGAGGGGATGAACGTCGCACGGGATGTCTCGCCCGAATCGAATATGGATACCTACAAGTGGAACGCAGCGCATTTCGCCGGGTATCAGACCAAATACCCTGGCGGTGGTTGGGGTTCCTGGCCGTTCATCCAACCCCAGATTGGCAAACTGACAGGATTAGTCCGCTGGGCTCCGAGCTCGGCACATGAAAGCGTCATCATGTCAGGCCTGATGGATGGCAGCGTTCGCGCGATCTCCGCTGGTGTCAGTGCAACGACCTTTTGGCGTGCCACCAACCCCGCGGATGGAAACCCACTCGGCGATGACTGGAACTAATCCATCACGATATCAACAGGTGCAATGAACATGATGCGTGTGTCCAGCCTCATCGGCGGCATCCTGAGCTTGGTGATCTGTGTCGGGTGCAGCCAGTCCGGTGGCGATGCGCACCCAGATTCTTTGTCTGGGAAGATCACCATACAAGGGCAACCCGCCGCGGAAGCGACGATGATCGTTACCGGCCCCAATGGAGCCACGGCGGGCGGAAGTGCCAATGCCGCCGGGGAGTACATAATCCCCGAGCCACCCAAGGGATTGTTAAAGTTTCAGTTCTTCCCTGGTGCCAAGAAAGATAGCATTCCGCCAAAATATCTGAAGCCTGATAACGGCCTGAGTTTTGAGTACATTGGCGGGAAGCAGACCTATGATATTGAACTGAAACGGTAGGAAGACCGTTTTCATCATGCCCTTCCCAGGGTGGCGTTTGTCCCTTTGCGTGGCCCTGGGCGGAGGCGAAGATGCCTCCGTCGGAGTTCTCCTGCCTCAAGTCAGGCAGAATTGCCGGAATGGTTGCCGGAATGGTGGAAGGAAGCCTCCAGTTTGTCGACCACAGACTCACTCACCCAATAAACCATCGCCTTGCACTCGCTTTGGTAAACGATATCACGCCGAATGATGTTCCGGTGGGCGGGATACCGCGCACGTCCATCCGCGGCATATTTGATAATATGACCGTCAGTGTTAGCTCGTAAACTCGAATTCCGTCTGGGGAACCAACTCGGTTGCGGGGGACTCCACAACTGGTTGTTGACGAAGACAATAATGCACGATAGGCCAGACCCCCAAGGGAACCAACGCACTGATGAGCAATCCCGCTACGGGGCGATCCACATAGTAGACCCCCAGAAAACCGAAGGCGAACCCCATCGCAAAACTGCCACAGGACAGAGCCGCGAGAAACGGAATCATCCGCATCCGCGCGGTTCCGGCGAGGGCGCACAGGGCTTCGGGAAGCAGCGGCATCCACCGAGAAAGGGCGATGGCCCATAATCCATGCCGGGCGAAAAATCGGGGCAATCGGGCCATTTCATCGGGTCCGACAAACAAGCGGAGAGTGGGTCCACCAATCCAACGGCCGACAGAATAGGCAACACATCCTGCCAGTGTGGAGCCGACCCCGCCGATCAGGCCACCAACCCACGGGCCATAGAGCATTCCCAAACCGGAAATCACCGCCGTGGAGGGCACGGGTAAAGCCAGGTCGGACACGATCAGACCGATACCGACGAGCCAAGCCCATGCGCCAAAGGAGCGTAACCGTTCGAGCCCCGCTTCACCGGAGAATGCGGCATCAATTTCATCATCCAATATGAGGGTGGGAATCAGTGTGAGAGCAACGAGTGAGAATATGACAATGTACAGTCGCATGAGAGGATCTCCGGGTACTGTCCTAAATTGTAGAACAGTACCGGAAATCGCACGATACAACTTGTGTCACCACTCCAATTTGCGAAAATTCGGAGTTGTTCAGACCGGCATAACCGCCTTATTCCGTCCTTGCGGAGGGCCGGTTGGATGCCTTACGAAAACAGTTCCTTCACGGGTATACCGTTATCCACTAACTTCATGGGCCGTTGCAATGGTGTCATGACCTCTTTGTTGGGATTGACTCCGAGAGCGTGGCAGATGCTGGCGTGGATTTCGGGGACTTTGACGGGGCGATCTTTCGGCGCGAAACCGTCTGCGTCCGAAGAACCGATGACTTGCCCACCGCGAACACCGCCACCTGCCATTAAGCAGGAGAAGACGGTGGGATGGTGGTCGCGTCCTTCTTGTGGGTTGATCTTGGGAGTCCGACCAAATTCCGACAAGGTGATAATGAGAGTCTTTTGCAGGAGTCCGCTTTCGGCTAGATCGCTGATGAGAGAGGCCAAGGCAGGGTCCATAATGTCGCCGTGATCGCGCATGGCGGGGAAAGCATTCGCATGGACATCGAATCCTCCCCGGTTGACCTGGACAAAACGGACACCGTTTTCGACCAACCGTCGTGCCAGCAAAGCACCACGGCCAAATTCGCTATCTCCGTAGCGTTCCAGGACTTCCGGCTTTTCTTTGCGGACCTCGAAGGCTTCGAGGGCGGGGCTCCGCATCAATTTGACGGCATCCACAAGGGCCGTTTGAGCGCTATCGGTGTCATCGCTGAGAATTTTTGCGTTTTGCCGTTGGTTCATCCTTTGCAGAATGTCGAGTCGTTTGTTGCCACGAACTTCGCCGATGTTGGCGGGGAATGCCAAATAGGGGTCACGGTCCCCCGGTCGGCCAACGTAGTACGCCTCGCAGCGTTGCCCCAGGTAGCCTGCTTTGGGGGCTAGACCTCCAATGGTGATGTAGGATGGCAGATCGCCAGCCTGTTCTTTTTCGTGGGCCACCACGGAACCGATGCCGGGGTGTTGGAGGTTGGCGCTTTGATTGTAGCTTGTGCGGAGTTGGTAGGTGGCTCGACCGTGATCGCCGTTGGTCCCGGCGATCGAGCGAATCAAGGCGATGTGCTTCATCTGCTTGGCCAGCAGCGGGAAGATTTCCGAGATTTGTATTCCCGGCACGCTGGTCGGAATCGGTTCAAACTCACCTTGGGTGGGGCGGCCCGGTTTGGGGTCGAACGTGTCGATATGGCTCATCCCGCCGCCATTCCAGAATAGAATCACATGCTCGGCGGTGGGCGTAAAGTCTGTACCAGCACGGGCTACCAGTGATTGCAGATTCATTCCGAGGAATGTCCCTGTTGCGGCACCCAAAAATGTACGACGACTCAGAGCATTGTACCCGGCACACCCTGACGATCGGAGGCTCATCGTTCCATCTCCTGAATGGATCTTGGATTCTCGTTGTAATATTTTCGGTTTCCGTGTTTCCCGATTCTGAACTTCGGTTGCGATTATGGGAGGTAGCGGAATTCGTTGCAGTTCAACAATGCCCAGCGGAGATCGGCCATGCCCTGAATTGGGGTCTGCGCGTCCGCGATAATCGCCTTGGCTTCGGTCACTTCTTCTACATTGGGAGAGCGGGTCAGAATCTCACGGTATGCCAAATCAATTGCCGCTTCCAGGTTCGCCTTTTCCCCGGCAACGAGTTTGTACATCGGTTCGAGCGGGCCAACTCGTGCGGCCTCATTAGTGAGTTTGCCGTTGACCATCATCAATGCCTGACGCATGGAGGGGCTGTGATCCCGAATCTCATCCAGGCTGGAACGATCGGTCTGACCGAACACCCGTAAGAAATGGCCAGCAGGGGCGGGAGAGGCCATTTTCATGGAACTGAAAAACACGGGGTTATCGTCGACCTGGGTACGCACCTCCACGGTTTTGTACCTCATCCGTTGCTTTTGATCGGGCATGTTCTTCATCATTTCGGCTTCCAGCACGGCATCGGGCACGGCTTTCATCTTTTCGATGGCGAGTTCTTCTTCCTTTTTGAGTGCCTTTTTGAAGTCGATTTCAATACCACGTTCGAGGTCGTATCCCCCAACACCGGCTTGAGGGTTGCCGTTCATCCCAGGCATCATCGCCTGACCGCCAGAACCGGGCAGCGGTTTGAGATTGGGTTTCTTTGGGTCGTCTTTGACCCCGACCGCGACACGCTGATAGCTCACCACCGTGACCATGTTGTCGCCGGGGCGGTGCTTGGGGGTGAACAGGTGGCCCGCTTGGACGATGCTATCGAAAAAGGCTTCGCTTATCATGCGGCGAGCGGGCGCAGTCGCAAAAGCCTCTTCTGCGGCGAGTCGATCAGGCGGGGAAACCGTGCCCGTGAGTTTACCGCGTTGGTACTGCGGGGTGAGTACAATCGTCTGAACGAGTGTCTGGAAATCGTAACCACTGGCGATAAATTCTTCCGCCAGGAAATCCAGAGTCCGGGGGTGGCTGGCGGGGTTGTCTTTGCGGAAATCGTCCACGGGGTTGACGAACCCACGACCAATGAGCTGAGCCCAGACGCGGTTGACGATGTTGCGGGCAAACTGCTTGTTCAACGGGTTGGTGACATGGTCTGCCAGGGCGTGCCGCAACTCGCTGGCTTTGTACATGTCGGCTCCGACACCAATACTGCGGACATCTTTCTTGGCTTCCGCAAAGACATCAAGCGATTCTTTTTTCGTGGCGGCTTTGTCAACGGCATCATCTAACAGGTCATCGACATTAGCGGCTTGGACTTTGGCGATTTGTTTGGCTTTGGCGGTTGCGGCGAGTTCTTCTCGCAATTGTGTAAGCCGGGCAACATGGTGGTTTGGGCCATCAGTTGCATCGAGTTCAAAGGGGAATTTGGGGCTAACCGCTTTGCGGGTCTTGCCTTTCGCTTTATCTTCCGGTGGCCAGAGTATCGAGGTTTGTTGCATTTCCTGGAGGTAAACACCGAGCAGGCGCATTTTGAACCGCTGTTCAACCCGGCGTGTTTTCCCGAAGAAGGCGGCGAGATCGTAAAAATCTTCGCGGGACCAAACATCGAACGGGTGATCGTGGCATTGGGCGCAGGAAATGCGGATTCCCAGGAATACTTGCGAAACCACCCCGGTCATGGCCAGTGGGTCGGCATCATCGTTCAGAATGAACCCCGTTTCGGGTTGGGAACCGGCACGCCCGGCGGCTCCGATGAGCTTTTTGGCCAGGACATCGTAGGGCACGCGGGTACGCAAGGCTTCGTGAACGTAGGCTTGCAGCGCGGCCCCGCCATCAATGTTGTAACGAACCCGGAACATATCGTTGAAGAATACGGCCCAGCGATTCGCAAATTCATTCCGATTGAGAAGTTGCGTGATGGTTTGTGTGCGGCGTTCGGCAGCGGGGAGTGCCTGATATTGCTGGATTTCCGCATCGGTGGGGATGCGGCCGATCAGGTCAACATAGATACGCCGGAGGAACCCCAGATCGTCAACTTGGGCAGCCTGGGGAAACTCGCGGGTTTTGTTTTCTTCCTTCAGAATGGCATCAGCCCGAGCCGCAATCTGGGCGGGGTTGGGCTTGGCGACAACCGGGGTCACGGCGAGCGCGGTCAGCGCCGGGACCAAGGCAGTCAAGAGCAGGCGGCGAATCACGCGATACCTCCTCGATTCAGGATTTGGGCAGCGGTTCTGGCGGGTCCGTTTAGTGGGGTTGGTCCTGTTGCAGTACATGGACCACCTCGCCACCGGCTTCGCTCACGGCTTCCATAATGGGCTCGAAAGTGGCGGCGAGGGTTTCCTTGTGAATTTTCAATAAAACAATTCGGCGACCGGGGGGTAAATTTCCCAGGAGCGATTCCACACCGGCTGAGATTTCGCGCGTGCTGACTTGTCGACCGTTCAAATACACGCGGTTTTCTGTATCGACGGTGATGCTGACACGCGGGTTCCCAAAATTTTCCACTTCCGCCGTGCGGGCGGGTTCCCATTTCAGATGGCTATCATCTTGTGAGCGCGCGAGGATGACGAAAAATACCAATAAATTGAATGCAATATCACCCATTGCTACCGTGGGAACTTCGACTTTGAGTTTACGTCGGGTGATCTTCATAAGTACAGACCAACTGAGAAAAATCTGAAAAATATTCACAAAAATTTCTATGGGATCAGAATTTCTTGTTCTTCTTGCAACTGCAACGTGATCACTCCCCCTGCCGATTCGATCATGCCGGTGACGGTGATCCAGCGTTCATAGGGGGTATCTTTGGTGCTACGCACCACGACAATTCGATCTTCTTTCGCGGCAGAGCGGGTGGACAAAGATTGACGAATCCGGCTTGGGAAATCGGTCAGAGTGGTTTCGACCAGATTGCCTTCCTCGCCGATCGACAACGTGGTACGCCCCATTGAGACTTCAATGTTCTTTTTCTCTTGCTTCTGATGCTTTTCCTGCTCACTGCGTGGCAATTCCTGACGGCGGCCGCTATCGGGTTGCGAGGACGCGCAGACCAGGAAGAACACCAAGAGATTGAAGGCGATGTCCCCCGTGGCGACTGCGGGCGGTTCAATGAGCAGGTTGGTGTTGCGGCGAATTTTCATGAACGTGCCCCCTGTGGCCGCACCGTGGAAGAGGCGGTGGGGGCTTGATAATGGATCGCGGTGTAGAGTGTCACGGCTTCGATCAGTTCGGATGCGGTTTCTTCGATTTCTAGAACATACCGATTGATGATGCTCGTGAAATAGTTAAATCCCGTGAACGCCGGGATGCCGACGACCAGACCGAACACGGTGGTCAACAACGCCACCTGAATCCCGTCGGCGGCGGCTTTGACGATGTTTTCTTCTCCCAGTTTGGCCACGATGTCCTGGAACGAAATCACCATCCCTTGGACGGTGCCCAAAAAGCCGATCATTGGGGCAACGCTCGCCACGGTCGCCAGCACGGGGAGATGTTTTTCCAAGGCGGCGACGATGTGGACGGCATAGTCTTCCATCGCCTTGACGACCTGCTGTTCGATCTGGCCGGGATCGTAATTGAGTTTCTGAAGGACCACATATTTTCGCAACCCCGCTGCCAGGACCGCCGGAACCGGCCCCTGAGATTGGCTGCACACTTCGAGGGCTTCTTCTGCCTTCCCCGCCTGCAACAATTCCAGCACCTGTTGCCGCAGTTGGTGGGTGTCCGTTGCCAGGAATTGCAGGCTGCGGAATCGCTCGATGATGACCGCCGCGGCCAGAATGCCACACAAGAGGATGGGCCACATGAAGATGCCGCCATCCACGAGATAATGGATCGCCCCATAACTGAGCATCTCCGTGTACCACGGGGTGGCTTCGACAGCGGGGGCGGCATCCACGGGAGCGGCGGCGGCGGCTTGAGCGAATAACAAGAACATCGGTAAATCTTCTCTCGTTCAAGAGTCTGGCGAGCATGAGCTGGGCGAACCGGGCGTTCCCGACCGAGACGATGGGGAACGCACGACTTTAGTTATTTTCACTCTCGACGTTCGTGGCTTCCGCCTCGAACTGGCGGAGCATTTCGGGTAATGCCAGGCGACCACGGGCGTACTTGGAGGCTTCGCTGGCGGGGTAATCCCAGCGGCACTTGTTGTACCGGCGGAACGCATCGCGGGCGTTCCCGGCCGTGCGGAAACTTTCTCCGGCCCAGAAAAGCGCATCCGGCCCCAGTTGGTCATCGGGAAACTGTTTGACGAACTTGTCGAATGCTTGCGCGGCTTTGGCGTACTGTTTATCCTTGAAGTAGCACTGCCCGACGCGGAAGGCCATTTTCGGCCCCCACTTGTGCCCCTCAAACTTCTCCAAGAACTTTTCACCCACTTGTGCGGCAACTTTGTATGTCTCGTTCTTGTAGAAGTGGTCCGAAATCCGCACCATGACATTCGCAATGAGCGGATGCTCGGGGTAGGTCGCGGCCAGGGTCACATAGGCCTCCAGAGCCTGATCGAACTGCTTGGCATCTTCGTAGCACTGGGCCAGTTTGAACTGGGCATCGGGTGCCAGCACATGATCTGGGTGCTGTTTGACGATGGATTCATACGATTGAATCGCCTCGGTATACTGCTTGAGTTCCTGGGCGAACTGGCCAAGCAGGTACGCTACGCGGGGGGCGTATTTCGGGTTCGGGTAATCCTCCATCACTTCACGCAACACACGACGACCGGCTTCCAGGTCGGCTTTCGCATCGTCTTCCCGCCCGAGTGTCTGATGGCTCTTGAAGAGTTCAAAATGACTCTCGGCGATATGGAATTGCGTTTCGACGGCGAGTAACTCGTTGGCGAACGCTTTGCTGAATGCTTGCAGTTTCCCATCGGTGCCGATCACGACCAGAACCGAAGCGGTGGAATCGAGTCGGCCATCACCAGAACTGGCCCGTTCATCAGTGTAGACCACATCTAACTGATCGCCGAAGTAGCATTCGATTTCCGGCACTTCGGGTCGAATGTTCCCTGCGGTCGGTTTCTCTACGGGCTTCAGCAACGCGGAGCCGGTGAAGATCCCACTATGGGACAGCGTCTCGATCAGTTCGACAATCTCATCTTCCCCGCGAGCTGAGCGGATGCGGACCTTGGCGGTATCACGCTCGGGGGTGCGGTCCAGGTCGGCATCGACGACTTTGAGGAAGAGACGTTCACCCACATGTACGGCGGTCACATCGGTTTGGTATTCCCCATCGGTCACGGAGAGTTTCCCATCGGTCAGCAAGCGTGCGGTTGCCGTGAGGGGAGCAGGGGCATCGGGGCGGCGTTCATCGGTGTAGGTGGCTGTGACCGTGTCCGCTCCGGTGATGTTCAACACTTTGGTGACGAGTCCTCGGTTGTTGGTGTTTTCCCCTTCGTCCTCTTCGTTCATTTTTGGCCCGCCGATCAGATTGCGGGGCATCGACGCGGTGAGCGGGACGAGAACGGGGCTATCTTTGCCGCCCAATTGCATGATGACTTGCCCGGTGAACCGCCCTTCCTGCAGGGCACGGCCCGGAATGCGGCGACCCGTCGCACCTAGCACGCGATCATCGAGTATGCATTCGACATCGACAGTCGCACCATCGGTTGTTTGCAGCTTCACCACGACTTTGCTGCGGCTGTCCTTGGCGGCATCACGGTCCACGACTTCGACCGTGAACGGTGCTTCAAAAGCCACGCCAGCGGTGATGTCCTCCGTTTCGGTTTTGGGAGACAGATAGTGAATGATTGGGGCGACCGTAATGGCCGGGTTGTTGTCCGGTGATTTGGGGCGTACCACGCGTGTTTCAAACACCCGCACCCGGCCGGGTGTGGGTTCGTTGACGTACACGACCGTCTCCCGCACGGTGGCATGTCCGGGGAGCGTGTTCTGCTGATCGAGATACCGCAGGAAGATACGATCTCCGGGTTTGACGGTCAGTTTTCCTTCTTCCGGGGTGGCTGTTGTATCAATTTCTTTTGTGAATATCCCAGTATTCGTATCCGTTTCCGTGGCTTCGAGTTCGAGTGGCGTTCCCTCGTTGACCGTGACTTGCACGCGAATCTTGTCCGGGTTTCCCGTGAGATCCTGGTCAAAGTCCACGACTTCCATGATGACACGTTCACCCGGTTCGACGCGGAGAACCTGCTTGCGAATGGTGTTAATCTGCCCAGTGGGGAGGCGCACAAAATCATACCCAATCGGCGTGACTTGGGCATTATGGTAAGTGGCCGTCAACTTGGCGGCGAGCAACCGGGAGTTGCCGGTGAGGTTCACATCGTCGATGTAATTGGCGATGATGGAGTCTCCGCCCGCGATTTCCAGGGTGTCGTTGGTGGCCAGGGAGAGTAAGTCGGCATCGGTGGGGATGTAGACACCTTCTTTCTGGCTGTCACGGATTTCCACATGGTTAATCGCCACGGCTTCACCACGATATTCATGAATCATGACACGCACATGACGGATGTCGATGGGTGGGAACGTAAACTCCCATGATAGGCCATCTTTGGCGATCGTTCCTTCGCCAAGGACACGAGGGGTCGCGGCGGTTTTCGCTTCAGGCCGGGTCAGGTCGAAGTCGGCTTCGTGGAAGGGAACGAGGTTCAAGCTCGTTTGTGAGGCGGTGTCGCCACTGATCCAGCGAGCTTCGATGGTCTTCGTTTGTGGAGCCACGGCGGAGAAGATTGTCAGATCATGGGTTCCAGCATCGAGGAACAGGTCAGCGGCCCGGTTTCCGGGTCCGAGCGGAAGTTCCAAGCGACCATCGACCATGATGGCAGTCAGATTGCCGCTGACGTGGATACGGGCGGCTCCGGTTTTCGTTTGGACGAGTTTGCCACTCCAGACGATCGCGACTCCTTTGGCCTCTTTGGGGTTTTCATCGGGGTTGCGTGTCCAGAACAGGTCCGCGGTTTTGCCGGTTGTCGTGGGAGAGGTATTCTTCGTCAGTGCGACTACTTGTTGCCATTTGTCGAAGCGATAGGCATTGGTCCCTTCGTAGATGCGTGTGGTCATCTGTCCAAATGGACCGGCGACGGATTCCGTGGGTGGGTCGGCTTGTGTGGCCGCTAGGCGGAACCAGAGTCGGCCATCGTCGCTCCCTTCGAGGGTCATGCGCACGGGGGCGTTGCTGTCGGCTTGGGGAGTCCAGACCGTCACACGATCGGTGTGTTTGAGGTCTTTCATGTCAATGGACAGAAACTTGGGCGTGACTCCGTCGGGTTCGCTCAGCCAGGAAGAATCTCGGTTCTTGTCGATCGCCATGAGCGGGCTGTGGTCGATGGCGGTATTGGAGGCCAGTGCCCCGGCGGGTAGTTCGCTGGTTTTGGCGGTCCCCTCGAAGATGCCGGTATGCGGACCCGTTTCGGTCAGAACAGCTTGCACCTGATCGCCACTGGAAGCCGTGAGTTTGACGGCAATGGTATCGGGTTGGTCCGAAGTATCCCGATCCGCGTCTTTGACACGCAGGTAGATCAGGTTTCCGGGTTTGACCTGATCTTTGGGTCGAATCAAACCGCGGCGGAGTTCTTCTTCTCCGTCCTCGGTTCGTGTTTCGCGTTCTAGCCGTTGGCTGAAGGTTTCCTCATTCGCATCGACGATTTTGCTCGATGCCATTTCGAGCCGACCCTCAGCGGCAATGCGGATTTCCGCATCGGGAAGCGGGGCATCTTTGAACTCTTTTTTGAACTCTGGCGGATAATCCACCCGAATGACATCTTTGCCTGTGAGTTGGAGGACGCGGTCATTCGGAGCCGCCGCGCCAAGCCGGGTTTCGAGGTCGGCGCGGAACAAGCCTTTCCCCGCGCCGCCGGAAAGGAGGTAAATCGTTTCCTGGTCGCCGCCGGGTTCGGTGGTCACGAGAACAGGGATTCGGCTATGGCCTCGACTCACGCCCAGGTCGCTATCCTGAACGACGATCGACAGCGGTTCACCGGGGGCGTGATACCGTTTGCTGGCACGGCCCAAGCGACCCACGGTACGCAGTAGTTCGAGTTGATCGACGTAGCGTTGCTCGGCTCCGTAGACTTCGGAAAGATTGTACAATGTCTGATTCGCCAGTTCGATATTGGGCACCCGTTCGAGGACGGAGCGGAAAATTTGGCGGGCTTCATCGCGGTCGCCCCGGCGGTTGGCGAGGACACCGCGGAGGAACTCGGCCCGAATGATGATGTCCCGTTCTCGGCTATTGGCCAATCGCTCGAATGTCTGTTCGGCTTGATCGTAGACCTTTTGTTCCATGAAGGTTTCGCCGATCCCGAACTCAGCTTCGGTGGCTTGTGGGGTCTTGGCGTACTTGTTCAGGAGTGTCGTATATTCCGCGCGGGCCAAATCATAGCGTTTGGAACGGAAGTAATTCCGGGCGAGCAGCAATTGCACGCGGGCTTTGTCGACTGCGTCGATGTCTTTGGCTTCCGAGTTCTTGATGAGCCAGGAACGCAGAATGTCTTCCACGCGGTTGAAGTTCTCATCCCCTCCGGCGGCCATATGATGATCGACGACGAACGCCAGCAGGTCGATGGGCACCTCGGCACGGTGTTCATCAAAGAGTTGTTGGTGCGCTAAATAGGTATCGAATGCCAGTTTCGGATCGCCCAACCGCAGTTGGAGAGCGGCTTGGAGCAAGGGAGCAATGGGGCTGTTTTCGTCGATGACCGCACCACCAGCCGCGCCAAGCCGGGTGTAGGCTTGGGTCAGCAGATCGCGGCCGCTTTTCTTGCGGCCGGGGTCGATGTTGGGGCAATTGGCCAACATGCCAGAAAGCAGGGTCGCGGCAGGGAGATAATCTTTCCGGGCCATCGCGGCCTGGGTAAAGTTCATCAGCAGATCGAAATCGTAGGTATCGCCATAAGCGCGTTGCGTGGCATCCGCGAGAACGAGCAACCGCTTCATAGCTGGGAGTTTGGCGGTTTCACTTTCCGGCAATTCGGCGAGTGCCGGAATGGCGATCATGGAGGCGCGGGGTAAATTCAGATCGCGGACGAGTGTGAAGATTCTGATCTTCGTAGCCGCGTCCATCTTCATGTCGGCACGAGTGTTATGAACCCAGGTGACGACTGTGCCGTGATCATATTCGATGTAGTTGGCACCGAATGCACGGTCACGCTGGCGTTCGGCGGCTTCGCGGAGGAGTTTATCGGCCCCGGCAACATCACCCGCTTTGAGCATCAAGTCCGCGCGGAAGATGGCGTAACTGAACCGCATGGCGGAATCGCGGGCCAGACGTTCATCAAGGAACCGAGGCTTCTGGTCTTCGGGCAAAGTCGCCAGGACACGCAGGGCACATTCACGGCATTCCGTCGATTCGGGGTTGCCGTTGACACCACGGGTCCAACAATCGTTGGCTTCGGCCTTGAGTTCCAGTTGCGTGAGGACATCACCGAAGTAGGTGGCATAGCCGATGTCGTAGCCGTGTTTGTCGTACTGCTTCTTGGTCCAATCCCATACCTGTCGGCCCAAATTCGCATCTTTGAAGTGGCCCGCAACCTGCATCATCCGGCGTGCCGGGTCGAGGTTATTGGTGGGGGAAGACAGTTTGAGCAGTCGCTCCGCGGCGGGTTTGTATTGATCGACGATTCCAAAATCGAGTGCCCAGGATAAATAAGTCGCAGCCGCTTCAAACGATTGCGGCAAGCGTTCACTCCATAACTTCGCAATCTCGACGGATTTGGGCCGTTGGGCATTCGGGGCGTAGTGGCGGTAGTAATGCTGTTGTTGGTACAAGAGTTCGTTAGCGAGATCGTCGGGAAGGGAGTTTAACACAGCCGGTGTAAGGAGTTTGGCCCGAGCGGCGGCCATGTTGGCCCCGTTGTTCTGCGGAAGGGTGACGTGATAGGCGTACCAG
>JAIXLE010000111.1 GCA_026931725.1 Bacteroidales bacterium | reverse complement strand
CCCACAAGAAACGGCCGCATAGATGCATCATCTGATCCTGCGCTGTAGTGCTAAGCAGCATCGCCGCGTTTGCGGAGGCGGAAGAGAGAACCGTTCTCCGGTGGGGTATCATCGTCGGAACGCCAGCGGAAGAGGCTGCCACTGGTTTCATCGGGTTCTGTCCACAATCGTAGTGCCGCGGGGCGTTCGGGTTCGGGTTGCGTTTCCGTAGTGGAAACGGGTTCATCGAGTGGGATCGCCCAGCCACTGTAGGCCAGTAGGTCCACGTCCTGGTCATCCGTCGATTCCATGTCCGGTCCCCCTGTTGAATCCATGCGTTACCAGCGGATGACGGCGGTTCCCCAAACCAACCCCGCACCAAAACCGCTCATCAGCACGAGTTGACCTTCTTGTAATCGGCCATCGGCTAGTGCTTCATCCAGTGCAATCGGAATCGAACCGCCCGAGGTATTGCCGTATTTGTCGAGATTATTGTAAACTTTGCCGCGGGGTATCTTCAACACATCAATCGAGGCATTGATAATGCGAATGTTGGCTTGGTGAGGAATGTAAAGATGCACATCGTTGGTAGATAGTTCGGCCGCAGTGAGGACATCCTGGATCGTGTCGCAGAGAATATCGACCGCCCAGCGGAAAACGGCTCGTCCATCCATGTACATGTAGTGTTTCCCGGCAGCCAGAAGTTCCGGGGTGGGGGGAGTGCGGGTGCCACAAACTTCCCGTTGAAGGAGTGGGCCACCCGCGCCATCAGAACCCATGCTGTAAGCTAAAATCCCTTGGTCGGGCCGTCCACGTTCGACGATGACGGCACCGGCTCCATCACCGAACAGCGGGTAGGTCTTGATGTCATCCGGGTTCAGCACTCGGCTGTTAGTGTCGCCGCCGATGGCGAGGGCACGGTCACTGAGGCCCGCCTTCACATACGCCGCTGCCGTAATGAGGGCATACATGAACCCCGCACATGCCGCCTCGACTTCGATGGCCGGACCAACCAGACCGAGACGATCTTGCACGAGGCAGGCCGTGGAGGGGAAGGACATATCTGGCGTAAACGTCCCCAATACCAACAGATCGCAATCTTTGGCCGTGTAACCGGATTTGGCAAAGCAATCGTGGGCGGCTTCCACACACAAATCGGAGGTGGCCTGATGCGGGAGCGCGTGACGGCGTTCGAGGATGCCCGTCCGTTTGACAATCCAGTCCGAATCGAAGCCGAGTCGTGCGTGCAGGTGGTCGTTGCTGACGATTGCTTCAGGAACATACTTCCCGCAACCCGTGATCCGAACCCCCATTAAAGAACGGCACTTGGGCCGTGGGGACGGTCGTTCAATGCTCATCGTGCGCCATCCAGTTCGTCGGGAATCGCATTCCTGTTATGGGGTTCGTCTGTCGATGGATTATAGAGAATACGAACCCCAGCGTATCAGCAAAGCGGAACTTCGCGGTTCAACGGCTGAGGCCCGCCTCGCCGCTTGTTAGAAAAATCACATGGGATTCCACTAATCGGGCTGTGGCTTCCGGGGTGGCGACGGGGTCAGAGGGGGCATGGCACATTCCGCCGACCAGGAAGCGTTGTGCAAAAGCCGGCTCGAATCGGGTGGTGGATTCGGGGGTGTATTGCAATCGTCGGGTGAATTCCAGCGCCTCGACCATTGCCGCGCGGAAGCGGGTATGCCGGGTCAGATCGGGGACGTGACGGGTCAATTGCGTGGCGGCAGCCAGTCCTCCGGCGATGAGGGCTGCATCGGAACGGGGCTCCCAGCCCGGAGATGTGGCTCCCGGTTGGGGGCGAAAACTCCCCGCCCAGCCGACTTGCGGAGCATCACCGCGGGTGTACTGGCAACTGCACAGCCAGTCACCGAGTTGTAGCGCGGCCTTGGTGATCTCCGGTTTCTTCGTTTGGATCGCGCTGATGCACAAAGCGGGCAGGATGGCTGCGGCGTAGTCCGCCTGCGGGGTGGATTGGAACTGTTGAATGGCCGCTGCGATGCCGCGTAGCAAGGCCGCGGATGGGGCTGCATCTGCGGCGGCATCGGGTTGCTTCTGTACATGCAGTGCGAGCGTGAGCAAAGCGGGGCCGTACTCATCCGATTGTGCGAATGATCCATCGGCCCGTTGCTGTTGTCTGACGAAGACGCACAGTTGTTCGGCATCTTTTTGGAGTGCCGTATCCGCATCGGGCAGAGCCCAGATGGCTTGGGCGAGCAGAGCGGCGTAGAGAACCGAGCTGCATTGCGGGTCCGTTATTGTGGGGACACGCAGTTGTGGCGATTCTGCCGGTACGCGAATCTGAGCGAGCAGAACGAGAACCGCCTGTGTGGCCCGGATGGTGTATGTCTCGTCTCCGGTGAATCGGGCCGCATGGGCCAGGGCCACGGTCGCCCGGAGTTGTGGTAACAGCGGCGAATCGGAGGCGATCGCTTGGGAATGTGGATTGATTCCGGGGAAGAATCGACCGTTCGACTGATTCATCCGAGCGAGCCAATCCCCGCCGGCTCGCAGAGCGTATATGGCCTGAACCGTCTCGCGTGGGAACGTGTGTAAATCACGGAATTGGTGAATCGGTGCCGAAGTGTTCGTGGTGGGTTGTGCTGCTGACGCTGAGAAACCAACTGGGGTAACCGACTGCGCCCATCCTGGCGCGGAAAAGGCGAGCAGGGCAGAGATTGCACCTGTTAGGAATCGGTTGCTGGCTCGTCCGTGGCACCATCCCATTACACGCCTCCTGGCCGAAACTCCCTGGGCAGACCCCGTGTTAAATAATAATCCCGCCGCAATTACAACCCGAAGTTGGCGAAGCGGCGGGCAGGGTGTCTGCGGAGATTCCCGATACCAGGGCATTACGCCACAATCTGTTTCACCTTGAGGCGAACGTAGTGTTGGGTGTGCCCCTTCAAACGACGGTAGTTCTTCCGGCGGCGGAACTTCTGAATGGTGGTTTTCCGCTTGGTCAGTTCCGTGACTTCCGCGATGACCTTGGCCCCGGCCACGGTGGGCAAGCCAATGGTAGCCTGGCCGTTGTTCTCAATCAGCAGCACTTTCGTCAATTCCACCGTATCGCCGACTTGCACATCTCGATAGTCGATGGTCAACACTCCGCCTTCTTCGGCACGATACTGTCGGCTACCATCTTCAATAATCGCGTACATCTGACCGGCTCCGAGGCTTTTCAATATCGGAAAGGAGTCATTGTATCGGCACGACAACGGTTGGCTATGGGAGAAACGCATCTTCCGTGAAACTTGGGATCACACTCATGGTCCTCTTGTCGGATTTTTCCCGCAATCTTTCCCGTGTTCTGTGAGCCAATCGGTGTGGGAATCGTGGCGGAGGATTTTGTGGTCGATGTTGCCACCGAATTCCCCTCGTCACGCGGCTTTGCGGAGTTCCCACTCCTCGGAGCTGACGAGAACATCACGGGCATTGCTACCATTGTAGCTGCCGACGATCCCATCTTCCGCCATCCAGTCGATGAACCGGGATGCTTTGCCATAACCAATCCCGAGCGCCCGCTGTAAAAGGGACGTGCTTCCGCGCTGCTCTCGAATCACAATCTCAACGGCCTGTTCATACAGTGGATCACGGCTCCGCAGTTTCTCGCCAACAGATCCGCCATCACCAGAGGCATCTTTCGTTTTGAGATTGAGGAGATCATTCTCGAAATTGGTTTCATACACCATCAAGGATTCTGTTGTTCGCTGAATCTCTTGGTCATCGACATACGCCCCCTGTCCTCGGATGATGGAGCTGGTCCCCGGTTGCAGGAATAGCATGTCCCCCATTCCGAGCAGTTTTTCGGCCCCTTTCTCATCGAGGACCACGGCGCTATCACCCCGGCTCGCCACCTGAAAACAGATTCGCGCGGGCAGGTTGGACTTGATTAACCCCGTAATCACGTCGACCGTTGGCCGTTGCGTGGCCAGGATCAAATGGATGCCCGCCGCCCGTGATTTCTGGGCAAGACGGATAATGTGATTCTCGACTTCTTTCTTCATCGCCATAATCAGGTCACCGACTTCGTCGATGACGATGACGATGTAAGGCAGTTTGACCGGCGTGGCGTCCCGTTCTTCCGCGTTCGTGGGGGCCACTCGGCGAAACACTTCCTGCCCGCCGAGTTCGTTGAAACTGGCGATGTTCCGCACACGGGCCTTCCGCAAGAGTTCGTACCGTTCCTCCATCTTGTCGACCGCCCAGGCGAGAATCGCTTCGGCCTTCTCGTTCTTGGTGACGACCGGGGTCATCAAATGGGGCAACTGTCCATAATCGCTGAATTCGACCTGCTTGGGGTCAATGAGAATGAGACGACATTCATCCGGGGAGCGGGTGAACAGAAAGCTCAGCAACACGGTGTTGAGACAGACCGATTTCCCCGTCCCCGTGCGTCCCGCGATCAGAAGGTGCGGCATCGTCGCCATGTCGTAGACCAGTGGACGACCTTCCACGTCCTTTCCGAGGAAGATCGGTAGTTTGAACTTGGCCGCTTTGGCAGTCGTGGTCGCAATAATTTCCTTGAGACGCACGGTTTGTCGGTGTTCGTTAGGAACCTCAATCCCCACGGTGGTGCGCCCAGGGATCGGGGCCACGATTCGCACGCTCTGCACCGCCAATGCCAACGCGAGGTCATCCGATAGGGCCGTGACTTTGCTGAGCCGCAATCCGGTTTCCAAGGCGATTTCATACTGCGTCACCACGGGTCCGGCATGAATCCCGACCACTTTGACGCTCAGACCAAAATCCTGAAAGGCCTTTTCCAGCAGGGCCGCACGGTCACGGAGTTGCTGTTCATGATCGCCCACGGGGTGGGGGTCCGGGTCCGTCAAAAGGGACAGTGGCGGCAATTCATATCCTTCCGCGGCCAGTCGGGGCGGTGGGACCACCACTTCTGAAATCGCGGTAGGGGTGGCCCCGGTGATCGCAATGTCGGGTCGGGTAATGGGAATCGGTTCGGACGCGGGGGACATCTCCACCGCTGGCGGGGAAGGATCGATGCCCGCATCGCCCGCATCGGCAACAGATGGGACATCCGCAGTCATCGTGAGCATCGCCGCGGCCGCGGTTTCTCCTGCCGCGATGACCTTGTCACCAGCGTGGGCCACAATTTGGTTGCCGCGGACCAATCCCTTCCACATCCCGCGAAGGACACGGATGATCCCATGAGTCACACCGCGAACCAACCAGTCTGCCGCCAAGGTTAAGCCCAAAAGGGACAACCCAGCAAGTCCGCCGAGCCATTGGGGGAAGCCCAACATCTGTTCGAGCCGCAATCGCAAAAACGCTCCGACAGCCCCGCCCGCGCCATAGATCGACACTGCGCCCCAATGTCGCACCCGATCCGTCAGCAGGTCCGCTCCGGTGGCCAGGACCGCGACCAGGACACACCAACCGATTGTGCGAATGCTGATGCGGAGTGGCCCCCCTTTAGCGACATACAATCCCACCAGCATGACCCAACCAAAAAGAGCGGCCAAGACCGCCCAGCCGATCGCATCCAATACGGAAGCCGCGACGCGATCACCGATGGGACCGAGAGCATTCGTCGTACCGCTCAATGGTGGGTATGTCCCTACCGCGACCGCCAGCGTACCCGCCGTGAGGAACAAACTCAGTGCGACCGCATCCAGTCGCCAACGCGGTCCCACGGGCGATGCGGGTGGCGGAGATTCCGGTACGAGCGCAACGGTATCGGCAGGTTCAGGCGAGGGCGCTTGCATCAGATCATCGGGCATACCGCAGTCTCCGCGCGTGGGCCGGGAGTATCTCAAATAGGATTATGACACCGAACTTGCTCGGATGAGGGTGTCGTGGTGGCACACCAGGAGAGAGAAACCAACGACAGAGACAGCAAAATCAATAAGATCAGCACAGCCGGCAACAACTATCAACACAACAGCGGGAAAATACAGGTAAAGTCATACATCCCATGTTTCACATTGTCCTCTGGGAACCCGAGATTCCGCCGAACACCGGGAACATTGCCCGTTTATGTGCTGCCACCGGGACACGATTGCACCTCATCGGCCGGCTTGGCTTCCAACTGGAAGATCGGCATCTCAAACGAGCCGGGCTCGATTACTGGCCGCATGTCGATCTGGCTCGTCATGCGACCTTCGCGGAGTTCCTCGCCGCATGGGACAGTCCCCAAGGTCGCATCTGGTGCGTCGATAATCCTGCGGGACGTGCGTACACTCATGCGGACTTTTGCGATGGAGATGCCCTGCTGTTTGGGTCCGAATCCAAAGGGTTGCCGCCGGAAATTCGGGGACGTCTCGCGGATCATCTCATCGGCATTCCCATGCCGACCGGCCACGTCCGCAGCCTCAATCTCGCCACGGCCGCGGCAATCGTCCTGTATGAAGCCCTGCGTCAAACGCATAACTGGTAAAATCGGACCTTGTCCCGCTCCCGATTTCGTTGGGGCATCAAACCGATTGGACCCCATTGGGAATATTCGCCGATCTCTGGCAGGGTTCGTTGTCCCTGCCAGGATTGGCCATGACCGAAACGGCTGTCGCACTCACATCGTTGGAAGAACTGACCCGGTTCGTTCATCAGGCACTATGCCAGCAAGATTCACTTGATCCGGGGCAAACGCCGTTGGTGCGTACTCCGCTGACACGCCATCGCCGTCCGTGCGGAGCCCTGTTCCATGTGGAAGGACCGCGACTCCTGCGGACCTCGGCCATTTGGGCGGCGGATGAGAATCGGATCCTCTTTTACGATTCGAGCGGCACCCGCAGTCGAGAAATCCTTCTCAGTGAGTCGCCCGAGGTGGAAGAACCCAGATCACGCCGAGCCGCGTGATGTCCCATCGGACAGCAGCACGGCCAGTGGGCCATCCGCGAAGAGGTCGGCGACTCGTCCAAGCGGACCAACCACTGGACGTCCCGTGCAGACATCCGCAAACACGCCGGGAGGAAGTTGGACTACCGTGTCCTCCCAGATGTCCCCACGCATGAGTTTGGTGATGTCCCCTCCTGTCAGTGTGTATAGGAGACGCGGAACGACCATCACCAGTGTCAAGGAGCCCATCGAGCGGGCGAACGCACAAAGATGTTCCACGCGCGTCCCCTGAGCGACCAACGGCGTATACTCACCGGATAGGAACAGTTCAGAATGCTCTTTCCGCAATCGCAACAACTTGCGTGTGAGGAACAGTTTCGTCGCCGGATCGGACCAATCCGAGGGCCACGCGGTTACGGATTCGACTTGCGCCAGGGTCGCTCGCCGGATGCCATAATCGACAGGACGGCGATTGTCCGGGTCCACGAGGCTAAAGTCCCAAAATTCGGTCCCCTGGTATACATCCGGGACACCGGGGCACGTCAACCGAAGGGCCGTTTGGGACAGAGAGTTGATGTATCCGAAAATCTCGATACGACGCACGAAGGCTTCGACATCGGTTCGGAATGGGGCGGTCGGGTCGTCGGGTAAAAGCTGTTCCACGAATCGGCGGATCGCCGCGTCATATTCCTCGTTCGGGTTCACCCAACTGGTGCGAACCTTCCCTTCTTTCACGGCTTTCAGGGTGTAATCGACCATCCGTTTCCGAAAGATCGTGAATGTCTCAGCGGTAGCTCCCGTGGGCCAGACACCCACGAGCGTCTGATAGAGGAAATACTCATCGTTCGGGTCCGGGGCCGGTTGTTCCTCCACGGATGTAACATGTTTCAGATTGTGTTCCCGCCAGCGAATCACCGCCGAGGCCCATTCTTCGGGTAACTCCGAGAGGACGTTGAGACGTGCCCGCACGTCCTCACTACGTTTGGTATCATGCGTGGAACCCGCGGACATCGTGTGCGGCCAGTTCTTGACCCGTGCCGCGTTGAAACGGTGAAAATCGGCGATGGAGACACCGAAGACATCGGGATGACCGCCAACCTCATTGAGGGACACAAAGCGGTTGAAGACGTAAAATGCCGTGTCCTCCACGCCTTTGGCCATGATGGGACCAGTGAGTTGCTGGAAACGGGCCGCCCATTCCAAAACAGCCGGTCGGTCAGGCTCGCGGAATGTCTCCAGGTTTTCGAGTAGCACCGTGTCCCGCACGAAGTCGAACAAGGCATCCGCCGCTTGGGGATTCCGCCGGTTCGCATCGGCTACCGCCTGCTCGACGAAGCGGCGATCCCGCGCGGACATCGGCTCCCCCGGAACGATGTAGGTACGATAGACCGACAAACTGGCGATCACCTCCCGGATGACGTGCCGCAGCGCGTTCAGGGTGAAGTCTCGATAGCGGCGGTTGCGTTCCGATATGCGATCGAGTTGGTGGCTGAGCGAGTTAATCTCACTCGCCATGCTGATCCGCATGATGAGATTCTTGCAATTGTGCAGCAGTTCATGATAGTTCACCGTGCGATCGAGGAACGCATGGTAGATCGCGTTGAACATTTCGCGGTTGCCCGATGCCACGAATAGGCCATTCGCGGCGTTCAAGAAGTCGTACCCGGTTGTCCCGGCCACGTCCCATTCATTCGGCAACGGTTCCGCTTCGGAGAGGATCTTTTCGGCCACGACGAATAGGGGTGTACCGATGTCCGCTTTGGCCACGGTCTGCCGGACTGTCTCCGCGGCCTCAGTGCCGTCCGTGAGTCGGAGACGATCCAGGACACGCGCAATGACATATTCTTCTTGTAATCGACGGAAGTACTGGGTGGGATCTTTCAGCCCGTCTGGGTGATCGACCCGCAAACCGTTTGCTTTACCCGTGGCCAACTGTTTGACGATGAGTTGGTGCGTGTCCCGGAAAACATCGGGGTCTTCGACCCGGATGGCCGCCAGTTCGTTGATGTCAAAAAAACGGCGGTAATTGATTTCTTCAGTCGAGACTCTCCAGAATGCGGGACGGAACGATTGTCCCTCAACGAGTTGATCCAGGAGGTCAAATGTCTCGGGTTTGCCGGGGGTGCCGTTGATCTCCGCCAGGCTAGCTTCGATGGCGGAGCGGATGTCCCCACTGGCCACGAGTAGGTCACGAATGCGACGCCGGATGACGGCTTTTTCGCGGTAGCGTTCCTCGACCTGCGCGGGTGAAAGTTCGGTACGCGGCGGCAGATGGTGTAGTGCCGTCAGGATGCTCCGCAGTTCGAGGACATCCGGGTGATTCACGCCCAATTTGCGGTCCAAGTCGTCGAGTCGGTGTTCCAGGATCATCCGCGATGTACGGGGGGCGAGTGGGACACGGGTTTCCCAGTAGTCGAAGTGGAAACCGCCGTCCTCGTAGCCGAGTTTCAGTTGTCCACTTTCCAGGATCGTACCGTACTGATCGCCCAGGATGGGCAGCAACACTTTCTCATTCAGGGACGGGTTGACGGGATACCAGTCGATGTCGAAATAGGCGGAGAACTTCGAGCCGATACCGTTTTCCAAAATGTCCATCCACCAGCGGTTGGAAGCGTGGGCGACGCACATGTGATTTGGCACCACATCTAGGACGATTCCGAGTCCGTGAGCGCGTGCGGTTTCCGCGAGTGCGTCGAAATCAGATTCCGGTCCCAGTTCGGGATTCATCCGGGAATGGTCGGTCACATCGTAGCCGTGCAGGCTACCCGGTCGGGCCATGAGGATCGGCGAGAGGTAGAGGTCGCTGACTCCCAGTTCCGCGAGGTACGGAACCAAGTTGATCGCATCGTGGAAGGTGAACCCGGCGTGCATCTGGAGGCGGTAGGTCGCGGTGGGCACTCGCCGTTCCTTGGCCACGGCGTGGACCACATCCTCAACAGTGGGCAGAGTTTGCAGAGTGTCACGATCCTGTTTGAGTGAGCCGGTATGCACGTTCAGTTCATCTCCCAGTTCAACAAAAGCATCCAGCCAAGATCGGGCCGTGCTATCTGTTGTTGCTCGGCCCATAATGTCTGGCGCAATGCCATGCAACAGATCGACATACACATTCTGCGGCCGCCAGAGGCCCACATCGAAGGAGAGCCCGCGAGCAAGGCGGGCTCCGGTCAGCAAACTTTCGAGCCGTTCCAGGGAATCTGGTTCTTCATGCCAGCGATCCGCGACACGGGCCAACAATCGGGCGAACTTGTACCCCAGACCAGCGGTTTCCAGGTGGGCTCCGTACTCATCGGCTTCGCGGAAGAGCCGGGCGATGGTCTGCCAGTCTGGGTCATCGTCGGCGAGTGCCCACGCCAGATCGGTGTTGAACAATGCTCCCGCGGCCGCGGCGAACGCACGGGGTGGCGGTTCCCCGATGGATTGCAAAAACTTCACCAGTGGCAATTGCTGCTCGAATACGCGGGCATACGCTGTCGCGGCATCGGCCAACTGCGACCGAGAGACTTGCTTGAGAACCTTACGCTGCTGATCCCGAAACAGGGTGCCGAGGGAGTACGAATCGGGGCCAAACTCTCGATCGAGCAACCGCACGAGTTCGGGGACGTGAACCTGCACTGCCGCATTCTGAAAAGAACGTGTCAGATCGCGGAACTCACTGTCGGATCGTGTCCGTCTGACACCGCAGCTGACGTTGTGATCGCCGAAATGCACGGCCGCGAAGCTGAACTCGGTCGTCTCACCCGTGGCCAGGGAACGGAACCGTGCCCGGCCAACGGCCGTGCGGACCTTGCCGGTTTCGATGAGGCGATAATCCACCTGCGTGATGCGAAATGCGTACAGAGTCGAAACGGGTTCCGCGCGATCGAACAGGGAAAGCATTGCATAATTCGCGGCGAGTTTTGGCCATGTGACGATCTGCGGGCTCAGGAGCTTTTCGTAGACGGCTCCGCCATCCGGGGTTTCGGGTCGGTTCCCCGGTGCCAAGGCCAATCGTTCGACCAGACCGGCTTCCAGAGACGGCGTAGCATCGTGACCCGTCAAGGCATCCACCAACCGGGCCGCCCGAATCGCTTGTAACTGAACATACCGTGGTTCCGGGCAGGCGATGTCATCGAAATGCCAGCCAAAACTGGCGAACATCATGAGGCGGTGTCGCTGTGCTTCCAACCAACGGCGGAGGAGAACTTCTTCTTCTGTGGTCAACCCCGGGCGAGCATAGCGACCGAGGAACGTGGTCCAGGCATCGGGTGATTGCCCCGGTGTGGGCAGAGGATAGCCGTTGCGGGCGGCCCAGGGATCGGAAACAAGCGATTGAGCCGCTTGTTCGTATCGCTGGTCGATTTCCGTGGCGAGCCAATCGAACGCGGCTCGCATGGGAGCCCGCCAACGCTGGTGCCAGCGGGGGTTGAACCCGCTGTTTCCGCCGCCATCCGTGGTCCAACGGTCAAGTCCGGTTGTGCTGGTCAACGCGGTGCGATCCTGAATTTCCACCTCGTACTCTGCGGGGTGGTCGGCCAGGAACGCGGGATAGTTCGTCAAATGGGCCGTGTCCCCTTCCGCGAGGCGGTGAAGGGCGAATGCCAACGCCATGTCCCCGTGCTTGTGGCGATGGCCGTACAGTTCGCCATCCGTGGCGATGTGAACGAGATGCGGCCGCGAATCGTCCTCGCCAAACCCGCTGAGTAGACGTTCGGCAAAGACCTCCCCATTGTGCAGGACGCGGCCCGACGACACCGCTTCGCTCAGGCCACCATCGAAAAAGAAGATCGTGATGGTCCGCCCGGACGATAACCGGCAAAGATAGGGGCGTGTGGTGTCGAGAGTGTCCGCGGACTGCCAGTCGACTTCATCGCATTTTCGGATCTGTTTGGCCTGATGGGGGGCCAATAAAGTGAAGCGGATACCCTCGGCGGCCAAGGTATCCAGGGTATCGTGATCGACAGCGGTTTCGGGTAGCCACATTCCCTCGGCCTTGCGTCCGAACCGCCGCTCGAAGTCCGCGAGTCCCCAGCGAATGACCGTGGTGCGATCGCGTGCTGAGAGCAAAGGCAGAATCGGATGGGCATAGGGTTGTGCCAGTGCGGAGCCCCGCCCGAACCGATCTCGACTTTCCCGATCCGCTGTCATGATGGCGGCGTAGACCGCGGGTTCTTTCCGTTCGAGCCAAGCCAGCAAGATCGGCCCGAAACTGAAGCTGATGCGGGCATAGTTATTGACCAGTTCGGTGATCTCCCCGTCCGGGTTCATGATCCGGGCAACGGCGTTGGGAGCGTAGGATTCCGCGCACACCCGTTCGTTCCAATCGTGGAACGGATCCGCGAGATCTTCGGTTTCGATTTCTTCCAGCCACGGATTCTCTCGCGGCGGCTGGGCGAAGTGCGCATGAATACAGACAAATCTATGCATATCCATCAGTTTTGGGTTTAGGGTTTGAGGTTTAGGAGTTTCCGGTTTGAGGTTTGAGGTTTGAGGTTTAGGAGTTTCAGGTTTGAAGTTTGGGGTTTAGAAGATGAGAGTTTCCGGGTGATTTGAGAGTACACCGGAAACTCCAACCCTGAAACATAGAACCCGAACCTGAAACCCTAAGCCTAAAACTCCTAAACCTCAAACTTGAAACCTCAAACCTCAAACCGATTCACGCCAGTACATCCTGTACGACGTGGCCATGAACATCGGTGAGGCGATAATCACGCCCCTGAAAGCGGAATGTCAACCGTTCATGATGGAATCCCAAGAGGTGCAAGATGGTCGCTTGCAAGTCATGGACATGCACGGGGTTCTCCGCGACATCGAATCCGAGTTCATCCGTTTCCCCGTAACGGAAGCCATGCTTGACCCCGGCACCGGCCATCCAGATGCTGTAGCAATCCGGGTAGTGATCGCGTCCCAACACCTGACTTTTTGCGGTACGGCCCTCGCGGAAGGGTGTACGGCCAAACTCGCCACTCCAGACAATCAATGTCTCATCCAACAATCCTAATCGTTTCAGATCCCGGATGAGGGCGGCGATCGGTTTGTCCATCGTTGCGCATTTTTTGGTCAAACCGTCTCGAATGTCTTCACGGGGGGATGTGCCATGGAAGTCCCAGCCCCAGTCGAACAGTTGCACGAACCGCACGCCCTGCTGGACCAACCGGCGCGCGAGCAGGCAGTTATTGGCGAAACTCGCACCGCCGGGGGTGGCTCCATAATCCGCGATGGTCTGTTGCGATTCTTTGGAAATGTCCATGACCTCGGGCACGGCCGTCTGCATACGGAAGGCGAGTTCGTACTGCGCCATGCGGGTCGTGGTTTCGGGATTGCCGAGGGCATCGGCCTGCAAGCGGTTCAAGTCCGAGAGGGCATCAATGGTGAGCTTGCGTGTGGTTCGGCTCATTCCCTTGGGGTCGGAAACGTACAACACCGGGTCGCCTTTACTGCGACATTGGACACCCTGGTACACGCTGGGCAAAAAGCCGCTGCCCCAGCAGTTCTGCCCGCCGCTGGGCTGCACACCACTACTGATGAGAACGACGAATCCCGGCAAGTTCTGGTTCTCGGAACCGAGGCCATACGTTACCCAGGTGCCCATTCCCGGCCGACCCTGGCGATTGGAGCCGGTAAAGAGCAGCAGTTCCGCCGGGGCATGGTTGAATTCATCTGTTTTCAGAGATTGAACCATGCAAATCTCATCCGCAATCTCATGAAAGTGCGGCACCGCGTCCGACATCCAGATCCCACCACGGCCATACTGTTTGAACGTGCGGGGTGTGCCGAGCAACTTGGGCGTGCCGGACGTGAAGGCAAATCGTTTTCCTTTCGTCAGAGATTCGGGGCAATCTTTCCCCGTATGTTGCACGAGCGACGGTTTGTAGTCGAACAGGTCCAGGTGCGGCGGTGCGCCGGACATGTGCAGGTAGATGACGCGCTTGGCCTTCGCGGGGAAATGGGGGGCGCGAGGGGCCAGTGGATTCACCGGGGTGGCGGCGGTGCCGGTCAGCGTAGCCCACGCGGCCGCGCCCAAGCCAAGCGAACCCCGACCGAGAAAGTGTCGGCGAGTTTGGGTGAGGAGTGCATCCGCGATCATGGTGATGTTCCGTGAGTCTGAGCCAAAGGATGCGGGTCCAGGGCGGTGATGGACGGATACCGACCAATATCGGCACCATTGGACGCACTGCACGGTAGACCCTTGTTGATGCAGTGATCGCCTTCGGGCGTGGAGTACATTATACTGCGTATACTCGGACTCGCCTTTCGGACTTGTTCTCACTGCGGGATTCTACAAATAGACCCAAAACACCCGCAGAGCCAGCCATACGGTAATGGTGACCACACCCTCACCACACACGCCGACCAGGCACCTACACCATGATGCGACTTGAGAACGTGAAAGTCTCCGCGTGGTCGCCCCTGGGCGTCGAACGTGATTGACTCCCCGAACCAGCCCACCTTGTCCTCAATGCGACGGCTGCCCGTGGAATGGTTGGCGTACACTGGCCGCCCGCGATACTGGGAACCATCGCCGAACGATTCGCGGGTATAGTCCCGGCCGTTCGCTGACTCCCAACCGCAGATGAGCGTGTTGCGGATTACACCCGCTTCGCGGTCCACCTGGGAGCCTGCGAAGGGTTCTGTGACTCGCTCAATGATCTTCCTGGTTTTTGCCATAACAAGAGTATGGCAAATCGAGATATGGCAATGCAATGCTGCGAAACAAGCGAAACAGCGGGTGCCATCTAGCACCCGCTGTCAGGGGAATGCGGGCTTGCTATTCCTGTTCCTGATCGTCTTCATCGTCTTCGTCATCATCGTCGGCACCAATAGCCACATCGCCCATGATGCCATTACCGTAGGCCGGGCGGGAGAATAATTGGCTACCTGAGAACTCACGACCCGGTTCTGCCCAGTACGCTTGGGCTTCCGCGAGTTCTTCCGGGGTAATCACCACATCATCTTCGTTTTCGTCAGCCATCACATTAGCCCATGATCGCGGCAGAATTGGACACACTTCGGGTAAAATTCAATCATGTACTCCTCGCCGCGTTCAGCAAGTACACGACCGAACTCCGCAAAACCTTCCCTCTCATTCTGAGCCGCATATGGACTTAAACCACGTCTCCCCCTCAATACCTCTTCTTTGTAGGCCGATTTCCATTCTTTGGTTCGGCTAAGAGCGTTACCGTTGTCAGCGGCATGCCAAATCTCGTGAACATAGGTGCCACGCGGATCAGGACCGCCATCGATATGGATGTCCGTCGCCTCCCCCCGGTGGTGAGCAAAACCTACTACGCCCTTTTCGTTTTTCCCCGTAATGGCTCGGCACGCGCGTTCAACATCCTTGGTTGTTTCGTAGAATCGAATCCCACGACCTTCTTGGTGAACAGCCAACCCCCCTCGGTAAGACGTCCTAATCGCGTTCATGGCCCTTGTCAAAACACCGGCGGGCAAGACCGAAATCGCATGAGATAAGTCTTCAGTATACCGTGCAACAAGCTCCGGCGGTAGACTAGGAGTCCTCGAAACCCACTGTGCAGCCATCGCTTTTTGTGCGTCAGTTGGGTTTCCTTGGATCAGGCTTTCTTTCGGAGTTTTGCGGGATTTTGCCCGCAAAACAGATGACCCATCGCCATCCAATTTTGGCCGGTCCCGATCGCTCTGATTGCTCGCCCGCACCCAGACTGTTCGTTTGTCGCCGTTCTTGTCGGTGATTGTCTTCTTGATCAGACCATCGCGTGACTCGGAGTAGGCTTTATTCTCTGGCGGGTTCCCATCACCACCATCGTCACTATCCCCGCCCTGATTCTGGCCTTGATCCTGATTCTGAGCATCCCACGCCTTCCAGTTGGCGGCTTCGACTTTCGGGTCGAGTCCCTCTTTCTGGCACCATGTCTGCGGACTGAGCACCTTGGCATCGAACAACGCCTTCAGGCGGTTCGTTTCGGCGGCGTGGTCCGAGATGGCCACGTCCGGCGAGATGACATGAACCGTGATCCGATGGAAGTCCTGATCCGAGATGCGACCGCTGCGAACAGCGAATGCCAGAACCCGCATCGCCACGGACTGTTGCCAGCCCCGGAACGCCTTCTGCCGGAACTTCACGGCCCGCTCGAACGGTCCACCGCTCACGCGGGTTGACGCGAAATTCGCATTGCTCGCGTCCCCGCTGAAATACTCCGGGCAGCCCCACCGCTCGCAAGCTCGCCTGCACGGCGGTCACGAACGATTGCGCTCCAGACTGCACCGGACCCAGCGAATTCCGTTCCGGTGGCTGAAGGGTTACGGTGCCACGTCCATGAATCGATTGCATGATCGAAAGCAGAGTGAGGGGGTCACGCAACCGATTCGCCTTGATTCTTCTCGTATGTCTTCGCAAACTTTGCAGGTTATCTCCGACCCCACGATAAGGGCCGACCCCGATGATCCTCCGCAGTTTGCCCCATTCAGTAGATACCATTAACGCCCCGGCGAACCCACCCCCAATTACCTGGGAAGAAACGGACTGTCCGCTGTGTGGTCGCCGCGATGCGGAACTCCTGCTGGAAGCCGCCGACCCGACACCGGCACCCGGTCAGATCGGCCTCCGCTTTCCGGTTGTGCAATGCCGCGTCTGCGATATGGTGTACACCAATCCACGCCCGGATCGGTTTTCGATCGGCCATTTTTACCCCGCCGATTACCGCCCGCACCGCCGCCCACGCAAGATCGCTACATCCGCCCGAACCCGTCCGGTGCTGTCACGGTTGCTCGGTCGACCGAACCCTGTGCGCCGGGGGGAGTTACCTTGGCCAACCACAGGCCGCTTGCTCGATTTTGGTTGCGGCGGCGGCGCGTTTTTGAAACGGATGGCCGATCAGGGCTGGCAAGTCACGGGCTTAGATGCAGCCGTGGGAGCCGTGCATACGATTCGAGATGAACTTGGGCTCACGGCACTAGTCGGTTCTTTGCCGCACCCCGAGTTGCAGCCCTGCTCATTTGACGTTGTGACAATGTGGCATTCATTAGAGCATGTCCATCAGCCATTGGACGTGCTGCGTGAGGCGTTCCGCTTGCTGGTTCCCGGCGGTCGTTTGGTGGTGGCGACACCGAATCGAGACTCCTGGGCCGCTCGTTGGTTCGGGTCATCTTGGTTTGGCTTGGATTTACCACGGCATCTGTCGCATTTTACCCCCGCAACATTATCGACGATGTTGGTCGCATCCGGGTTTCGGGTTACGTTCGTGCGAGATCTCCGGCATTCGGATTGGCTGCGAAGTAGTGCGAAGTTGGGTGTACGAAATGGTTTAGGGGCTTGGTCACAGTTGCTCACCTGGAAGCCACTGGCGAAAGCGACCGCGTTCGCGGCCTATGTGGCTGGTCAAAGCGATTGCATGATGGCGGTGGCCGAACGCCCAGCGTATTGAGCAACTTTCCTGGGTGACAGTTATGCGTATCGGCATCGTATTCTGGGGTCGTTTGTTGGAATCGAGAGTGTTTGGATGCCGGGGAGAGAAGAGGCCAGAATTTTTGCCGAGAAAGGAATGTGTCTCTTGACCGATTGGCTGAACCGATTAGATTAAGGGTGTGGAAGTGAGAAGGCGTAGCTCAGCTGGTAGAGCAGCGGACTTTTAATCCGCTGGTCGTGGGTTCGATCCCCACCGCCTTCATCTGTGCAACCCACTACAACCTTGTGCATATCAGCGCAAGGTTGCGTTATTTCTCGGGTTGCGACAAGCCATTTCTGATCCAAATCTCATAGCGAATCGTGTTCGATTGTGCAGAGAAACGCACCGTTCCGCAGGATGCAGGTACGCGTGGTGGTACGCAAAATTAGAGAGCCACTCAGCTACCTACCCCGAATATTTCATCATGGAGTCGGGAACAATCAATCAATTGAAAGAATGAAGACAAATCGCCGTGATACACCGGCTGTCGATCCGCCAGCCAAAACGCCCCCTGACCCCCGGAATCCGGAAGCGACGACGATCGGACTCGAACCCGCCTTATCCCGAATTCACCATGGGACGGGGACGTCCCAAAATTGCCGCC
>JAIXLE010000193.1 GCA_026931725.1 Bacteroidales bacterium | reverse complement strand
AAAATACACACTCCGCGTCGATCCCGCATGGCCCGACGAAAACGGTCAACCGCTGCGTGCGGAAGTCCGCAAAACCTTCACCGCCGGGCCGCCGGACGCTCAGCCTGTGTTGCCGAAACAGTGGGTGCTGATCCCTCCACCGGCACGCAGTTTTCAGCCCGTGATTCTGAAGTTGGCCAAGCCCCACGATCGCTTCTTGCTGGAACGCCTCTTGCGCGTAACGGATGCGGCTGGAAAAACCGTGCCGGGGCAAATCACCGTCGGCGGCGGGGAGCGGATCGTGACATTCGCCCCCACGACAGCATGGCAACCGGGTCAGTATCAGCTGATTGTGGATACACGATTAGAAGATGTTTGCGGCAACCGGGTGGGTGAACCGTTCGAGGTGGATATTTTCCGCGAGATCACGCAACGGATTGTCCCCGAGTTCCTGATGCGCCCGTTTCTTGTGAAATGATTGTGTTCCGAGACTCTGCAACTTGTTTTCGCTTTGAGGTGATGATGGTGAATCTGCGTGCGTTGCTTTCCGTGGTTGTGCTGCTGTTCGGAGTTGCCACATCCGGGGCGGCGGATGATACCCAAGCCGTCTTGAAGAAGGCCATTGAAGCTCACGGTGGTGAAAAACTCCTCACACGCTATCCGGCGGGAACATCCAAAGTCAGCGGTGAGATCGTAACGGAACTCGGGAAGACGGATTTCACCGGCAAATTATCGTACATGCTTCCGAATCAATATCGCATCACACTGATTTTGTTTATCAGCGGTGCGCAAATCACGATTGTGCAGACCGTGAACGGTGATGCGGCTCGGATTACCGTCAACGATAGGAAACAACCCCTCACGGAGGATCAGAAACAGGAAACCATCGCGTCAGCCGCACTTCAGGAAATCGGGCAGCTGACACCGTTGCTGGACAAAAATCGGTTTACGATCACCAGCGGGAAACCCGCTTCCGTGGCGGGGCAATCCACTCACGTTTTGATCATCCAGGACAAAGCCGCTGGCACCGTGAAAATGAACTTCGACGCGAAAACAGGCTTGCTGGTTCAGACCACACGGCAATCGTTGGCTCCCTCGGGTAAGAAAGTCGAGGAAACGACGGTCATGTCCGATTACAAGAAAGTTCAGGGTATCATGACACCCACGAAATTGGTCGTCACACACGATGGCCAACCGTTCATGACCATGAACATGTCCGAAATCCAATACGTCGAAAAACTCGATAAGGCAATTTTCACGATCGCGGATTGATGACGCGATCAACAGGATCATGCGTGTCTCGATCTTGTCGAATTCCCGTGGGTTGCTAGGATGGTAATTCTTAACCTAACATCAGTATGCGGATCGCATTGAGGAGGTGCTAGACACCATGGCACATAAGAAAGGTCAAGGGTCGGTCAAGAACGGGCGGGACTCAAACCCACAACGACGCGGGATCAAAGCCTATGCGGGCGAACTCGTGAAAGTTGGCGGGATCATTGTCACGCAGTGCGGGACCAAATGGCACCCCGGAAAAAACGTCAAACGTGCCAAGAACGATAGCCTCTTCGCTATGGCGGAAGGGCGTGTCTACTTCGACCAGAACGGCCGCCGGGTGAATATCCAAGTCGCGCCAGAAGCAGCCGCAGTATAATAACGACTGTAGTCGGAAACACAAAAGCCCACGGAGTCGATCTCCGTGGGCTTTTTCGCGGAATTGTCTCTGACGGGATTGCCTCAAAGCGCGGTAGAAACGCCCCACTCTGAGGCAGAGTGGCAACCTGATTACACTTTCGGTTCCCAACCTGGGGCGTATTCGCGGGACCAGAGTTTCATTGCGTCCGGGTCGTTGAGAACGTGGCCCGTGCTGGGGTCGACGTGCAGTGATCGGCCAGTACGGTGGGCAATATTGCCCAGGTGGCACATCAAGGTGCTGCGATGGCCTTCGGCAATCTCACTGTTCAGCGATGTGCCGTTTCGGATCGCCGCCAGGAAGTTACCAACGTGATCGAGGTCGCCCGCCGCGCCGTTCACCTTTTCCAGTTGCTTCCCCTTGGGGTCATAAATGGTATAACCACCACCCGCGATGGCCAGGCTCCCCTTGGAACCCAGGAACAGCACATCAATCGGTTTCTCACGCGGCAGACGTTGACAGGAGAACCCTTCCCAGGTCAGCATTTTGCCACCAGGGAACGTGTAGCTGACCAAGTGGGTATCCGGCGTTTCCTGATCGTCATCAAAGCAATACCGGCCACCCGCGGAGCTGACGAACGATGGCAGATCGACACCGAGTCCCCAACGGCACACGTCGATGGTGTGAATCCCGTTGTTGCCGAGTTCCCCGTTCCCCCAGTGCCAGAACCAGTGCCAAGTGTAGTGCAGGTAGTTCGATTTGAACGGTTTTCGCGGAGCTGGGCCTTGCCAGAGTTCATAATCGAGCCCGGCGGGTGGGCTGGCCGCGACACCTTTCCCCGTGGCCAGTCGGCCATTGGTGTACCAGCACTGCGCGAACGTGACCGCTCCGATGTCACCCGCCTGGACCCGCTGAATGGCTTCGATGATCTTGGGCCAACTGCGGCGCTGGTTGCCCATCTGCACTTGCCGTTTGGCCTTCCGGGCCGCGGCGACCATTAGTTCGCCTTCCTTCCCGTTATGGCTACACGGTTTCTCGACATAGACATGCTTCCCCGCCGCGCAAGCGAGGATCGACGCGGGAGCGTGCCAATGGTTCGGCGTGGCGATGACCACGGCATCGACACTTTTATCGTCTAAGACTTTGCGTAAGTCCGCGATGGGCTTCGGCTTGGAAGGGGAGTCCTTCGCAACGATGTCCGCTGCTTGTCCCGCACGGGTGTCATCCGGGTCACAAACGTAGGCCACTGAGACATTTTTGAGCTTGGAGAAGGTTTTGGCGTGAGCTGTGCCTCGGCCCCCCATTCCGATGACGGCGACGACCAACGTATCCGACGCGGTTCCACCCTGAGCCGTGGCAAACGCCGCTCCCGTTGCCGCACTGGCAGCCAGGAAGGTACGGCGAGAAACATCATGCGACATGGCAGCATTCTCGGTTGGAATGGAAAAACAACAGGCGTGAACAGTGAGATTACCCGAAACCATCGGCTTCGGCAATCAAAATGCGTTTGGGCTTGACGAATCGCCTGGGTCACGGCATACCCCAGCCCACAGGGGAAAATCCCATTATTACCACAGGGGAAAGGCCATGCGCACCGCGGTTCTGACCGTCGGAGTGGTCACGATGCTGACACCGTCACTGTTCGCGCAAACCGGCGTGCCACAATCAACTCCGGGGCAGTTGCCGGGAACCAATGTGGGGACATCCTTCACCTATCCCATCAACCGGCCCGTTCCCAAGGTGGCTCCACAAGCCGGTTCCCAAGTTGGCACCACGCCGACCCCGGCAACGAGTGGGATGACCAGCCCGACCGTGAATTTGCCGGGTGGATCGTTTGATCCCAACGCGGTCGTCGGCCCATTACCCTCATCACTCTTGCCAACGCCGGAAAAATCACTCTGGCAGAAATTCGTCGATGAATTCGGTGTCAGCCTCGGCATCATCAACCCGCCTCCCTCGACCAACCGCTGGACACCGGGCATCGCTCGCCGAAACCGAGAACGCAACGATAAGATGTTCGCCCGTTGGTGGCGGGACTGATCGGACCTTCTCAAGAAATCCCATCGGTCATCGTCTGCCTGAGTGCTAGAGTAATGGTGTGGAACCCTGCTCAGGAAATCACCGGATCATTTCACGGTTGCGATGGTTCCGTGGAATGGGAGCGTCTGAGCGTGGGGGGATTCCCTTGCCGAAACGACCACACCCCTGATCGCGTTTGTTCCCAAAAGTGCGATCAGGACAGGGCACGATTATAATGACGGAACTGCAACTCAAAAATCCCTGGATGGTCGCAGTCTGGCCGGGCATGGGGCACGTCGCACTGAATGCGGGTGTCTACCTCCTGGCCAAGCTCGGCATGACCGTCATTTCCGAGTTTGAATCCAACGATCTCTTTGATGTCGAGCAAGTGGAAGTGAAGGAAGGGATCATTCAAGCTGGCCGGCGACCCCGCAACCGATTTTATCGCTGGTCCGATCCCGATGGAAAACGAGACTTGGTACTGTTCCTGGGGGAAGCCCAACCGCCCCTGGGAAAATACCCCTTCTGCCGACAACTCCTGCAAACGGCCCAGAGATACGGCATCGAACGCCTCTTCACGTTCGCGGCGATGGCGACCCCGATGGCCCCCGATCAACCCAGCCGCGTTTTCGCCGCCGCCACGGATTCTCGGGTTCTTCAGGAATTGATGACCCAGCCTGTCGAGGTCTTGCAGGAAGGAAACATCAGCGGATTGAACGGGGTACTCCT
Source organism: Bacteroidales bacterium (assembly GCA_026931725.1). Lineage (GTDB taxonomy): Bacteria > Planctomycetota > Planctomycetia > Gemmatales > Gemmataceae > JAIXLE01. The sequence goes on along the minus strand of JAIXLE010000193.1, from coordinate 13,619 downwards.
CGGGGCCGCTGTGGAAACCGGGTTACCGGGTGGTTGCCTGCTCGGCGAGATTCCGCATGTCTTCGCGCAATTCCCCGTTCCGAAAGCCTCACTGGCCATCCTGCGGATTTTTACCGAAATCTCTGGGATCACGGTCGATCTGGAAGAGTTGGAAGAACAATCCACTGCGGTCGATCGGCAACTGCAAAAGCTCATCGCGCACGTTGAGGAATCCTATTCCTCGACAAGTGAAGACGAGGAACCGGCAACGAGCGAGTCCCAGCAGGAACCCCGGTTACAGCCAGTGGATGCGGATCGGATAGAAACTTTATTTGTTGAAGCCGCCCAGGATCGTTCCCGCGCCTTTGAACTCAAACGGGAACTGGACCGATTGGGTGTGTTCAAAGTTTATGAAGATCGGTTTTTGGATCTGTTTAAGAAATCCTAACCCTTGAAGCCACTGGCCGTTCACCGAGCATTTGAACCATGCCTCCGATCCGGGAAATCGCCGCCACGGAACCAGCAGTACAGGGGTTTTGGGATGCGTTGACCAAAAGCCGCCTCATCCCCCCGCACGAACTCGAAGACCGCCTCGCCATCGCACCTTCATCGGTGCGGAGCCGGGCCGTCGCGCTGGCCGATCATCTCGTCCGCACGCGGGCACTCACCCGCTTTCAGGCCGACAAACTCTTGCAGGGTTTCTGGCAGGGTTTGTCCGTCCGTGCGTATCAGTTGCTCTACCCAGTGGCTCGCGGTGGGATGGGAATTGTCTACCTGGCCCGCGACATGCGTGTCCCCAACGGCGATCGGGTGGTGGCGTTGAAAGTGTTGCCCCCGCATCGCGCCAAATCGGAATCGCGCATGCTCACACGCTTTCGCCGAGAAGCGGAAATTGGCTTGGCCCTGCCGGCCAGTCCGTTCCTGGCAAAAACGCTGGATGCTGGGGAAGAAAACGGTGTCCATTTTTTGGCGATGGAGTTTGCGGTCGGGCAAACGGTGCGGGATCTGGTTGTCGCCAACGGCCCGCTCTCCGTGGGGGCGGCTTGCCGTATCTTCGCGGATGTCGCCACAGGGTTAGACGCGGCTCACCAAGCCGGATTCGTGCATCGTGACATCAAACCCGCCAACGTGATCGTCTCCGAAACGGGTCGAGGGAAATTGCTGGATTTTGGCTTCTCATTGCGGCAAGGCGAACCGACCCCCGCGGACCCCACCATCCTCGGCGGCCCCGGTCACACACTCGGCACAATGGACTATCTCGCTCCCGAACAGGCCCGCGATGCCGCGACCGTTGGCCCGGCAGCCGACATCTATGCCCTGGGTTGCAGCCTCTATTATGCCGTGACGGGGACGGTGCCTTTCCCTGGCGGTTCCGCTCGGGATAAGATTCGCCGCCATCAGACGGATCTCCCGGAAGCGGTGACGATGATAAACCCCGCGATTTCCGTGGACTTCGATCATCTCCTGGCCGCCCTGATGGGGAAACGCCCCAAAGATCGCCCCGCCACAGCCGCCGCCGTGGCCGCTTTGCTATCGGAATGGGCCGATCCGGTTTCCACAACATCTGCAACCACTGAGCCGAAACCGCAAGACCTGATCCGCCTCATGGAGGATCGCTGGCAGAATCAGCAGGCCAACCTGGAAGCGGAAATCGACGATTCCAGCCCACCCTCTTCTCGTGATGGCACCGATGAACCGGCAAAAACCGTGACCGCAACACGACAGATTCCCGGAGTTGATGTCGCCCGTGCGTTGTGGCAGGGAATCGCATCGCGCCTCCAGCGGTTCCCGCGTATCGTCATCCGCATCCTAGTCGGGTTTGCGCTCCTGGTACTGCTCAGTGGACTGGTATTCTGGCTGCGACGGTAAGTTCACGGTTTCGGTCACACACAACGCGGTGAGTTTCCATGCATCACCTAGTGGCTCGCGGGTGGGTCCGAATGATCGTACCCACAATCTTGGCATTGTTGCTGGGATGGCATCCTTCCAGTCTGGCGGATACGCCCCCAGCGGAAAAGTATCGTGAAGCGGCAACAACGCTGACCCGGTGGATCGAACGAGAAGTTCGGGAAAAACAGTTGCCCGCATTGTCAATTGCACTGGTTGACGATCAGAAAATCGTCTGGTCACGCGGGTTTGGCTATCAAGATCGCGCTCGCACCATCCCGGCCACAGCGGAGACGGTCTACCGGGTCGGGTCGGTATCCAAACTGTTCACCGATGTCGCCGTCATGCAGTTGGTGGAACGGGGTGTCCTCGATCTGGATGCACCCATCACACGCTACCTGCCTCATTTTCAACCGACCAATCCCTTCAATCAAGACGCAATCACACTCCGGCAATTGATGTCCCATCGCTCCGGGTTGGTGCGAGAACCGCCGGTGGGAAATTACTTCGATGATGATTTGCCGACGCTCGCTCAGACTGTCGCAAGCCTCAACCGCACGACTCTGGTTTACCCGCCGGGAACAAGGACGAAGTATTCCAATGCGGCCATCAGTGTCGTGGGTCGGGTGCTGGAAACGCAGTGGAAACAACCGTTCGCGGATGGTCTGCGAGCCCATGTGTTGGAACCACTGGGGATGTCCCAGAGCGCGTTCCAACCCACAAATGGGACACGCGCGAGACTCGCCGATGCGATCATGTGGACCTACCACGGCCGAGAATTCCCCGCGCCGCGGTTTGAACTGGGCATGGCCCCGGCTGGGTCCATGTACTCCACGGTTTCGGACCTGGCCCGGTTCGTTTCCTGTGTGCTGGCGGAGGGGCGAGCCGAAAAACAACCCATGTTGAAACCCGAGTCCCTGCGTGCGATGCTGACCCGCCAATTCCACAAGCCCGACGATACCGGCCCAGGATTCGGCCTGGGTTTCCTGCTCGCGGACCTGGACGGTCATCGGCGAATCGGCCACGGCGGGGCAATGTATGGGTTCGCCACGGAACTGGCCCTGCTCCCCGATGCGAAACTGGGGGTCATCGTCGTGACCTCTCGGGATGTCGCCAATCGGCTCATGACCCGCATCGCCGATGAGTCTTTACGAACCATGCTCGCGGTACAGGCCAAGAAACCGCTCCCGGATTTTGGGACCACGGAACCGCTGCGACCGGGGACAGCCCGCCGACTCGCGGGGATCTACCGGGACACAATGAAACCGGAACGCTGGTTCGAGATCGTGGAATTCGGCGGACACGCCTATGTCACCCCCGGAAGCGGTGGGATCCGAGCCGAAATCCGCCAACGCGGAGCCAACCTGTTCCTGGATGATGCGACCGCATGGGGGCCGGAACTGATGGAGAAAGAGGACACGCTGACCATCGATGGGACAACCTATCGCCGAGAACCGTCCTCGACTCCGCCCCCGGCCCCACCGCGGAAATGGGACGGCCTGATTGGTGAGTACGGTGAGGACCACAACGTCCTCTACATCTACGAACGCGCGGGACAACTTCATGCGCTCATCGAATGGGTCGAAGTGGATCCGCTGACCCCGGAATCGGATCATGTGTTCGCGTTCCCCAAAAATCGTGGGATGTACTTCGGAGAAAAATTAGTCTTTACGCGGGATGCCAGTGGGCGGGCGACGCAAGTGGTCGCGGCTGGGGTCACCTTCCTTCGCCGTAAAGTGGATGGGGACAACGGCGAGACATTCCGCATCCAACCGTTGCAACCGATTGCGACACTCCGAGACGCGGCCCTCAAAGCTCAACCGCCCCAGGAAAAACGCCCCCGTCAACCCGAACTCGTCGCCTTGTCCACGGCTCACCCCGATTTCCGGTTCGACATTCGCTACGCCACGGCGAACAACTTCTTGGGAACACCCGTCTACACGTCCGCGCAAGCGTTCCTCCAGAAACCAGCCGCCGAGGCACTTTCGGTGGCCCAACGGCAACTCATGAAGCAGGGCTATGGCCTACTCATCCATGACGGCTATCGGCCGTGGTATGTCACCAAGCTGTTTTGGGACGCGACCCCGCCCGGATTTCGGAACTTCGTGGCCAACCCTCGTGGTGGCTCTCGGCATAACCGCGGTTGTGCCGTTGACTTGAGCTTGTACGATCTCCAGACCAAAAAGCCCGTCCCGATGGTCAGTGGTTACGATGAGTTCTCCCAGCGTTCCTACGCACACTTTCCCGGTGGGACATCTCGACAACGCTGGCACCGCGACCTCTTGCGCCATGCGATGGAGGACGCGGGATTCTCGGTTTACGACGCGGAATGGTGGCACTTCGATTATCGAGACTGGGCCGCGTACCCGCTGGGGAATCTCCGATTCGAGGACTTGCCCGGTGGAAAACGCTGATGGATCCTGTGTCCCATATTCTCCCGGAACTGGCAACCACACTCTTTCCGAGGTTCGCCGTTGGAATCGCAAACCCATCAGACATTACCGCGTGTGCTGGGGCCGTGGATGGCAACGGCCGTGGTGGTCGGCACAGTCATCGGTTCTGGCGTCTTCAAAAAAGCCAGCACGGTGGCCACGAATACGCCGGAATTTGGCCTCGCCGTCATCGCCTGGATTCTGGGCGGAGTGCTGGCCATTCTGGGAGCATTAGCCTATGCCGAGGTCGCCCTCCGCTACCCGCGTCCTGGCGGCAACTATGTCTTTCTGTACGAAGGGTACGGCCCGTGGGCGGGCTTCCTTTGGGGGTGGATGGACTTCACCGTGATTCGTTCCGCGTCCATTGCGGTCCTGGCCACGGTGGCGACGGAAGCCCTCCACGATATTTTGCGACAGTTTTATGGAATGGGACACGATACCGATGTCCTCGGGTTCTGGGCACGCCAGTTCCTCACCCTCGCATTTATCGTGGGTCTGACTGTTGTAAATGCCCGAGGAACGCGACTCGGGGGTGGTGTGCAACTGATCCTGACCGTGTTGAAAGTGGCCTCTCTCGTGTTGTTAGTGTTGATCCCTGTAGCCGTCTATCTGTTCGTGACCGATGCCGCCGCGGCCCCGACATTCCGGCATGTCGAGGTCGTCTGGCCTGAGTCCTCGCAGTGGACCGATTCTCGCTTATGGGGACATTTTGGCGTGTCCCTGGTCGGGGTGCTTTGGGCGTACCACGGTTGGATGAACATTGGCCCAATTGCCGGTGAGGTGACGCGGCCCAGTCGGAATTTGCCGTTGTGCGTCATCGGCGGCGTGCTGATTGTCACGGCCATTTACGTCGCGGTGAACGTGTCCTATTACACGGTGATCCCCACTGCGGAAATGTCCCAACTCACTAGTACTCCCGTGGCGACGGAGTTCTGTTTCCGATTGCTGGGTCCGGTGGGGTCATTGGTTGCGTCCCTAATCCTGATGACCTCCGTTTTGGGTTCCTTGAACGGGAACATCCTGGTGGCACCGCGACTGTTGTACGCCATGTCCGCGGATCGTCTCGCCCCGGAAACCCTGAGTCGATTGCACCATCGCTATCAGACACCCGTGGCGGCATTTTGTGTCTTTTCCGGGTGGGCGTGCTTGCTGGTGTTGGGACTCGGCTCGCTGACACATTACCGATTGCCCGTCTTCTCAATCGGTGAATGGTCCTGGGATTTGAACCTTCCTCCTGGCAAAGTGCCGTTCGATGTCCTGACGGATTATGCGATGTTTGGTGCGCTCATCTTTGAAACCATGACGATCGCGGCATTGTTCGCCTTTCGACGGCACGCGACACCGGGAGATGTGGCCTATCGCTGTCCGGGTTATCCGGTCGTACCCGCGTTGTATGTCCTGGTGATGTTCTCCGTGGCCGCGAACATGCTCGCCAACCCTGCCCAGCGTGCCGAAGCGATAATCGGCCTCGGTTTCATCGCCCTCGGAGCGGGGGTGTATCGGCTCATCCGCATTCGGCAACGCTGATCGTTCCGGTTCCCGGCAACTGTTTTTGCCCGCGGCATGGTCCTGGCATACGTTATCACAGCCGGCGATCTGGCCGGACTCTCCCTATTTTGAGGTTTCCGATGCGGATCGTCGTGGGTGCCGACCATGCGGGGTTCGACCTGAAAGAGTTCGTGAAAAAGGAACTGCAAGCCCTCGGCCATGACATTCAGGACGTGGGCAGTTTTGATCCCCAAGCGCCGGATGATTACCCGGATTTCGCGCTGGCCCTGGGCCAGGTCGTGCAGGCACGGCAAGCGGAAAAAGGCGTTCTCATTTGCGGTTCTGGTGTCGGGGCATCGGTTGCGGCGAACAAGATTCCGGGTATCCGGGCCGCCATCTGCCATGATGCGTACTCCGCACATCAGGGCGTCGAGCATGATGATATGAACGTCCTGGTTCTGGGTGCCCGGATCGTGGGTTCGGAACTGGCCCGTGAACTGGTGCGATCGTTCCTGGGAGCCCAGTACACTGGGGAAGAACGCCATGCCCGCCGATTGGCCAAAGTGTTGGCGATCGAAGCCCAGCCACCGCAGCCGGGAGTTTGATCATGACGGAACCCACCATCACCATCGTGCCGGACGCGGACCAAGTGGCGCTGCGCACGGCGGAACTTATCACGCAAACCGCGATCCAGGCGATTCAGGAACGGGGGCGGTTCACGCTGGTTCTCTCAGGTGGATCGACCCCGGAAAAGGCGTATGCGATCCTTGCCGAACCCCGGTTCGCGGACCGGATCGACTGGCCACGCTGGGAACTGTTTTTCGGCGATGAGCGATTCGTGCCGCACGATGACCCGCGCAGCAACGCCGCGATGGCGGATCGGACGCTGTTGTCCCATGTGCCGATCCCGCCGCGGAATGTCCATCCGATTCCGACACACCTCGGCACCGCGCAGGAGTGTGCGGAAGCATGGCAAGCCCAATTGCGCACACAGTTTCCCTCTCTTCCGCAATTCGATCTGGTGTTGCTCGGGCTGGGAGATGATGGGCACACGGCCTCTTTGTTCCCCGGCAAACCGGCGTTGTGGGAACAATCCGCGTGGGCAGTTGGTTCCACACCCGGTGTCCTGCCGCCGCCCGTGGATCGGGTGACGCTCACGTTCCCGGTGTTGAACGCGGCTCGGCACGCGGTCTTTCTGGTCACGGGAGAGAAGAAGGCGGATGTCGTCCACAAACTGTTACGGCAGAATCCACCGATATCAGAAGCCCCGGCCATCGGTGTCCAACCGGCCACCGGAACGCTCACTTGGCTGCTGGACACGGCCGCCGCCGCGAAACTGTAACGGGCCGACGGCGGGTGCGCGTAACGGTTAAGCCACCCCCGAGGCTTGAGAATCCGCATCCGATACGGTTTTCTGGGTCGGCAACAGGATCAAATCGCTATCCGCGGGGCCGTACAACGGCAGCGGTTGGCCCGTGCGGTCGGCTTCCCAGACGGCGAGCCAATCCATCCAGGTCAACCTCACGCGACTGAACAGCAACCGATCCGTGGAGAGCGTTGGTCCCGTCGTGGGCGAAAGTGCATCGGCGGAGCGGGGACGCTGATCACCGATGCCGCGGGCGAGGTCGTACACCATCGGGGGGGCTTCCCGTGGGCCGAACCACACCCGTAAGCCCATTGCGGACACATCGAAGTGGTCCACCGATTCCGGTAGCACGGAACGAATATGCTCCCGCACAAGATCCACCCCAGCCCGCTTGTACAGGTAGGCGAGGGTATTTGCCATCGCGCGGGCCGGAGCTTCTTCCAAAGTGGCCACCCAACCCGGTTCCATCCAGCCCGCGACGAGCCAGCCGGAACAGTCGCACCATTCCAGGATGGCCATGTTCTCATCTTGACCATCGAGTTGCAATTCGATGCGGATGCGGTTCGTACCGAGGTGAACGTGGCCCACCGAGAGAATGCGATTCCCCCAAGCTGTCGTCGGGTTGAGGACAGCGACCAAGTCTCGGGTCACGAACCGGCGGATCGATTCTTCCACATCACGCAACGACTGACGATACCCTCGGACATCCCGCCATTGGTCCGTGATGGCGGCGGTACGCTCGGCGGCCCGGAGTCGGTAGTACAGTTTGGGCACGGTCCCGGAATGAAAGCCCCAATGCAGCAACTGCCCGATGGTTTCCCCGGATGGTCCCACAGCCACGGGGCGCAACCGATCGGGTCGGTTCGCCCGATACAGTTTCCAGTTTTCGCGCGTTTCCCAGAGCAGAAATGTTGCGGCATCCGGGAGGAGGTAAAACGTGCCGATCACGAGTACCCAGGCCACCGGCCAAGTCAGCCACGGCGCGAGTTCATCCACCAATGGGGAACCCAACGGAGTCAGTGTGAATAACCCCAGAATGGCCAGTATCGGATAGATAAATTTGGCCAGCAAGATCGAGAGGGGCAGTTTCAACGGGTTAATCATCGGTTCAATCAGCACCACCATGTAGAACCGCGCCAGAAACGCAAAGGGGAACCAGATCAACCCCGCGACCGCACGCACAACCACGGAAAGCGTGTTGCCGGGACCGCAGAGCCGGAGCCAGTCCTCGCCACGGGCCAAAAGCCAATCGAGCGCATCCGTCATTTCGCGGAAGAGGCCATAGATCCAGCGCACCACGGCGGGTAACGCTTGCATCCAATTCAGTAAAGATGTGATGGTTTGGAACAGGACCGACTCCACGGCTCGCCCCATGCGGGAGTTCACCAATACCGCCGCCACCAGGAACGTCAGTAGGCGAGCCGTGAGACTTCGGGTCAAATCGGGGAACGCAACCGCCAGGAGCGCGGTTAAGAGTATGGGCTTGAACAGATAGTTCACAACCAGATAAAACGGGCCGCAGGTCAAAAGTGTTCGCACGGGTGGATACGCCCAAACCCGGATCGGGAATTCCCAGATCACCGCTCTGATTAGGCGATACCCCGTCTGCAACGCTCCCAGGGCCATTTGCCGGAACCGAGCGATGCGGATAAATGCCAGGACCACTCCACCGAGCATCAGCCAAGAGAAATGGAACCACCAACTCGCATTCCAGCCACCGAAGAACGAGAGATTTCCCGTGATCGGAACGACCACCTCTTCGGCTGACGCGGCCACGACTTCCACTGCCGGTTCGACACGCGGCAGACTTTCATATTTGAACAGCCATAGGAATTGGAACGCCAGGAAAGCGGCCCCGAAGGGCAGCGTGATATTCCATGTGACCCAGCGACCCGCCTCGGTGCCGAAGTTGAACGAAGTGAGCCGCTCCAACCCCCGCACATAAAATTCCCCACGCCGATACACCCCATCCATCAACGTCGCCAACCGGCGATCCAACCGGAGCAGTGGGTCACCTCGGAGATACTCATGGGGGCCGGTCAGGTCCGGCATCTTCAGCTGGCCCCGCGCGATGGCATCACGCACATCAGCGAAGCTGAGAATTCCCGTGGCGGAAACGCGGTCAAGCAACTCTTCCACTGTCTTGGCAAGGGCGGCTTGTTCGGGAACAGACGCGGCACGCAGTCCCGCATCCGTGAGCGCATCGGTCAAAGTCGGACGGAATCGCGCTCGCAACTGTTCTTCGCTATGATCGACTGCATTTTTGAGCAATTCCCCGAGTGCCTGACGATCTGCATCGGTCAAACGCGCCGCGGTCAATCGTCGCACGGCCGCTCGCAGATGGCCCGGCACGCGAATGAACCGCTGGCTATCGAGTTCACGCCGGATGGGCCGATGCCCACCGGAGAGCATCCATTCGGCCACATCCAATGTGTAAATCTTTTGTTCGTAATCCAGGCAGACACGCTGCAGATCGAACAAAATCGCCGCCTCGACGGGCCGGGTGCCCTGGTCGGCTTTATCTAAAAGGGCAGGTAGCACCTTCCGCCATTCCGCGACTTCGGCATCCGTCAGGGCCAATACGGGGTGCAGTCGGTCGATCAGGCGAAAAATCTCTTGACGCGCCCCTGCCAACGCGGGTTCGGTGAAAGCCGCCGGTGCAACCCGAGCCGCACGCGTGTACAGGATCGCCGCACCGATGGTATCCCCATTCTCAGAGGCCCGTTGCGCACCGCGTTCGAGTCGATGGAAATAATCGTGCGATTCATCCGTCTGATCGTCAGTCTTGGGAATCGGATTGGGGATGCCACCCAGGCGAGTCCGTTCAAACAGGGCCGCCGCGTCAATATCCTCGGACAGCAGTTGTTCCACGTCCGCAATCGGTGCCAAACTCGGGAAGTAGACCGGAATCAGGTTCGGGGAGAAATATTGCAGTTCCAGAAAGGTCGCCGCGAATTCGATATACACTTCCCGATCGTCTGCATGGGCAGAAAGGAAATAATCCTGATCGAGAACATTGCGGGCCTCTTCAAAGACGGCGGACCCCAATGTATCCAAACGGCGATTGAGGGCGGCCGCATCGGTTTGAGGCAGCCGTTCGGCGAGTTCTCGATGGACGGAGATATGGAAGAGCAATCGCCAGTAACGGGTAAGAATCTCCAAGCGGGGAACCGTCAATTGGTCGGCGGTCGGTCGTTCCAGGAGCAGAACCGTATCCGGCAACCGATGATCTGGCGGGAGGTATAACTCTTCTTGTTCGACCTGACTGAAGAGTGCATACCGATCGACGAGAAAACTTTGCCGATGCGGCACCCGCCAAACTGCCCAGGAGGATTCGGTCACATTTTGAATCACCCGTTCGAGTACTGGTGCCGGAACAAGTACGGCTGCCGGGTCAACCTCACGGAGAAGTCGACTCAGTTCCTCAAGTTTCATCTGCACCTCAGACCACGTCTCAACGCCACCAGACCCTGACAACCACGGCATACCCGATCGGTTGTTAGCATTGTCCGAGTGTGCGTGCGGGAGTCAAGCCGGAACGCGATTGGAGAATCGACAGAATATGGGCTATCTGCTAGAAAAAATTGCAGCAGGATTCCGGCAACCTCTGATGATCCCGGATCACGATGAGGAGCATCCCGGAAAAATTCGGAGAACACCCCAGCACGGGTTCCAACCGTGCCGGAGTGCATCCGGGCTTAGGGCCGTTTTCCCAGCGGGACATACTCCACGCCGGTTGTACCGACGAAGATTTGCTCGGGGCGGAAGATGCGATTGCCCTGCAACTGCTCCAACCAGTGCGACAGCCAACCCGCGGTACGGGCCACGGCGAAGATCGGCGTAAACAGGTCCGTTGGGATGCCGAGCGCCTGATAGACCACACCACTGTAGAAGTCGACGTTCGGGTACACCCCCTTCACGCCATAAATCCCTTCCGCGAGCTTTTCGAGTTCCTGTGCGGTTTCGTACAGTTTCGGCTTGCTGCTCTCAGCGAAGACATGCTCCGCGAGTTCTTGAACCACGTTGGCACGAGGGTCTTTCACCTTGTAGACCCGGTGGCCCATCCCCATGATCTTGAACTTGGGGTCGGCGGCCAAGTGGGCATCGAGCCACGCCTTGACCTTGTCTGGCCCGCCGATGGATTCAAACTGGTTCAGCGCTTCTTCGTTGGCTCCACCGTGCAGCGGACCCGAGAGCGTCCCCACGGCGGCGGCGATCACCGCATACGGGTTCGCCAGCGCGGAGCCGGTGACACGGGCCGTAAAGGTGCTTGCATTCATCGTATGCTCAGAATGCACAATCAGAGCGGCGTCAATGACTTTCCGCACGGCTGGGGTCGGTTCCTGACCGAACAGCATGTAGAGGAAGTTCGCGGCATAGTCCAGGTCCGCACGCGGTTCGAGAATCTCTTCCCCTCGGCGCACCCGGTGGAACGCCGCAACTAAAGTGGGCACGGCACCCAGGAGACGGATGACGGCTTGCCAGTTGGCTTCCGGGTCTTTCACGGAGCGAGTCGGTGCGTACATCCCCAGCGCCGCGACCGCCGCTTGCAGCGCATCCATCGGGTGCCCAGACGCGGGCATACAGCGGATCAGATCCTTGAGCCGGAAGTGAATCGATCGATTTTGCCGGAGAGCATGGTCGAAATCGGCCAGTTCCCGTTGGCTGGGCAGCGTCCCTTTCAGCAGCAGCCAAGAAGTTTCCTCGAAACAACTCTCCCGCGCCAGGACATCGACGGGCAAGCCGCGATATTCGAGCCGGGCATTTTTCCCGTCGATGAAGCTAATGGCCGATTTTGCGGCCGGAACATCTTCCAGCCCTGGGCGGAACTCGGGTTCGCTCATGGTTTATCTCGTTGTGTCTTGAGGGCAGCGGAGCGGCAACCGGGTAGGAGGGCCGCGGACCCGAAGGTCGGACACCCATGTCGTTTGTATAGAAATTTCCTAGCCGGATTGACAGTCCGCATCTGGGAAACTCTCTCTTAGCGGCTCGTCTCCGTGGGGTTCGCACCGGATATGCCGATTCGCAGTAACACTTTGCCCGCCTTGCCATCAGTTGTGGCCGCTCTCACGGCTTCCGTGATTTGGCTGAGCGGAAAAGTGGTGCCCACTTCCGTGCGAATTACCCCATCCGCGAGCAATTGACGCACCGTGCGCATGAGGCGTAGCTTTTGGAGAATCGTCGCGGATTGCGCCCAATCCGAGAGCCAGAATCCCCGAACCACCTTGCTCCCTGTAATCAGGAATCGCGGATCGGCTTGGATCGGCGCGTTGCTGAGCGCACCGTACACGATCAGGGTGCCGCCTTGGGCCAAGGCTTCCAGAGCGGCGGTTCCCACGGTCCCACCGACCGGGTCCATCGCATAACGGACACCCGGTTGCCCCGTCACGGCGCGGACCTGCTCCGCAAGGGGGCCATCATCCGAAACCAGGACGACATCCGCGCCGAGTTTCTGCAATTCTGCGACCTGTTCACGCCGACGGACCACGTTGATCGTGCGGAAGCCGAACTTTTTCCCCAGGAGAATCACCATGCGCCCCAGTTGGCTCCCCGCCGCGGTCTGGAGGAGCCACTCCCCACGGGGAACGGCGAGGACTTTCGTGGTAATGAGGAACGCCGTCGCCGGATTGACGAAGAACGCGGCGGCCTGATCGTCCGGCACGGCATCGGGAATCGGGAATACCTGCTTCGCGGAAGCCACGGCATACTCGGCCCAACCGCCCGTACGGCTCCCGAGTACCGCGACTCGTTTGCCCACACGGAATCGGCCCAGTAAGCCGCCGCCGCTGGACTCCACGATGCCGACCCCTTCAAACCCCGGCGTGGCGGGTAGCGTCGGCTTGAGGCCGTACCGACCTTCGACATACATGACATCGGAAGGATTGATCGGACTGGCGATCATCCGTACCAGCACTTCCCCACGGGCGGGAGTGGGTTTGGGAATATCTTGTACTTGCAGCACCTCTGTCGGTGTGCCGGATTTCTCGAAGCGAACAGCAAGCATGAGGACTCCGCATTTCGGGTGTCTGTGTCAGAGTCAGTGTCCGTGAAAACCCCATTTTGGCCAGAGTTTTCCCAGACGCACGCCAACACGGAAACCCGACCGCGGTATCTCGGCTACCGACTGCCGCCACCGATAATGCCCTGAATATGGGCGACCGGCTTGGTCAAATCGACCAGCACGGGAGAGGGGGTTACGACTTCGCTCCGGTTGCCGCCGATGTCCCAGGCCGTGAATTTCAAATAGACGCGATGCGTCGCCAGGGTCGGGGGCAACGCCCAGGAGTAGCTACCCGTATTGGGAAGGCGGCCCGCTGGCGCAACGCCGGTCCCAGCCCCGGCAACGGGGACCAACCCCGTCGCGGTGGAGACAGGTTGCCACGGGCCGGTGGGCTGCTCGCCCCACTCAATCGCGATCGGATCTCGGCCAAAATTGCGGTCGGTTGCTTCCCAGTGCAGGAGCAAGG
>JAIXLE010000017.1 GCA_026931725.1 Bacteroidales bacterium | reverse complement strand
GTGCTGGTCGGGGCCGGGCAACACCAATTGACGGGGTTGGCGCACGAAGGGTCGCATCATGTCCTATTTCGGCACCGTATCCTCAATGATCTCGCGTCTGATTTGCTGACGATGTTCCCGTTGTTCAGCGCGACGTACTTGTACCGCCTGCAACATCTGGCGCATCACCAATTCGTCAACGACCCGGATAAAGACCCGGATGTGTCCCAGTTACGGGCGAGTGGACATTGGCTCGATTTCCCTGTCTCGCCCCGCCAGTTCGTGAGGACACTGGTGAAACAACTGTGGCCGTTCCGTTTGATCCGGTTCATGCGGATTCGCGCGCAGTACAACGCCACCGGCACCGAACACAACCCGTATTTCCGCAAGGGGCAGAAGCTCGCCCGCACGGCTGTCCGCATTGGCGTCCTCTACATCGTGTCCCTGGTGGCCACGCTGACGGCCCTGTTCTACACGGCGGACGTGTGGACATTGGTGGCCGTCCCCGCTGCCATGTGGACCGTAGCCAGTCTCATTTTCTGGCAATTACCCGCGGATAAGTACATCCAGACGCGGTTGCACCCGGTGATCCCGTCGCGGTACATGACCATCCTACGGATTGGGTTTATCACGACCGTGTTCACGTCTCTGGCCGTCATCACCAAGGTCACGGGTGCGCCGGCGGTGTTGTACTATTTCCTGTTGTGGGTGCTGCCGATTTTTACGTCCTTTGCCTTCTTCATGATCTTGCGTCAATTGGTCCAACATGGGAACGCGGATCGGGGATGGGTCACCAATTCCCGGTCCTTTTTCGTGGGACGGCTCATCCACTTCGCGGTGTTCCCGATGGGACAGGATTACCATTTGCCCCATCACATGTACGCCACGGTCCCGCACTACCGACTCCGGCGGTTGCACGAATTGCTGATGCAGTACGAAGAATATCGGTCCCAGGCGGTCGAGGTGAAGGGGTACTTTTTCCCGCCGACGTATCCCAAAACCGCGCCGACAGTTTTGGATGTCCTCGGTCCTGAGTACCATCAGCGTGGCCGTGGTGATGTCTTTACGGATGACACGGTGCTAGATGGCGACCGATTTGAGGACGCGGAGCAGATCCGCGGTTCCTCAATCGAACACCACCCGTCCGCGTAACGTGGTCATTTCGTCCGTGAAACCGGGATCGCGGGGACATCGCCGAGACGTGGGGCTTCCGCCGGATACGGCAACAGTTCCGAACCACTGGGGACACCCCGTTTCAGGAAGTCCCAAGCGTCCGGTTTCGCCGCTTCATGGGGTGGGAGTTCGCGGGGTCGCGGCAACGGGGCGGGCTTGTCCGATAACGGCAACGCGGGCAAACGCGGCCCTTCTAATGGCCCGACCTGCTGTGCGGACGCGATCATCTGGCTAATTACGGCTTCCACAACAGGGGCGCTGGCGGGCAGTCCGAAATGGCTCGCCTCCATCATGGTCACATTCTCGGATGCACTGGCGGAATGGGACCAACTGCGAGACTGCAACACCGTCACCGGCACGCTGCTGGATGTCCCGGCCATCGTTCCGATCGGGTCGAGTAGGATGAGTTGATCCACGGGTAAGCCGTCTTCGACTACACCGACCACCAATGGGACAAGGTGATCGGTCGCGGTACCCATTCCGAGGACCACGAACCGAGCCGCGGGGTCGGCGAGGTACACCCGTCGCATTTCCAATTCATACCAGCGCCGATCCGCACGCTGGGCATAGTACACCTTGGGGAAACCGGCCTCGCACACTTTGTCCCGCAGTGTGGTCAATCCGGCAAAATCAAAGACATCACTTCCGTTCATCATGAACAAATAGACATGATTGCGTACAGGTGAGGGAACCGTTGAAGAGTGACAAGCCGCGAGGAACTGCGGTTGCGCCTTGTAATGGCAACTGACGCACCCCGAGTTTGCCAGGGCCAGCAGCGTTCCCACACCGAGTAAATGTTTCGCGTTCATCGCTGCTCCCGCAGAGTATGCCCATGCCCAAAAGATGGCTTACTTCTGTAGATCGGCAAAATTGCGACAGTCGCTGAAATCGTTTCATCTTTCCTGGTCGGATGCGCGGAGGTTTACGGCGACAGTTGTGATTGTGGTGATTGGGAAAAAAGGGGGAAATATAAAAATTGGTCAATGCAGACGTGCCCCGATTCCGGTCAGTCGGAATCCTGGACAGCGGAGAACAGGGAGATGTGCTGCTCGTGGGAGGTTATTGGGGGGACCAGAGTGAACCGGGGTGCCCGCGATCGTGTGGGCCGGGGCGAAGGTTCGTCCCTTTCAGACCGGAGAGCGTGGGTAACGATTGTGGGCGGGGCAGCGTCCCTGTAGGCAGCAGTAAGCCGGGTGATTCTGGGGCACGGTTCATGGCCCAGTTTAACACACGTCGAGCGGCTTCCGACGCGGCTTTGCTGTTCGGTGGTACGGATTCATGCGTGGGCAAACCCATATCCATTCCCAGATAATTCTGCAACAACCATGCGATTGCGAGGGCTGTTTCCCGGTTGGGTTGACGCCCCAAGCCGCGTAGCACTTCCACGGCGGTGGGGTCGGTGGGGTCCGCTTCGAGCATGGCTTCCGCAGCCACCAGACGCACGGAGCCGGGTTGATCCGCATCGCTCATGCGGTCCAGCATATCGTGTGTGATGAGTCGGAAACTGCGGAGCAAGTGGGCGAGTTCCACCCGCAGGGTTGGGGGGGAATTGGGGTCAATGACTTGTTCGGCGAGTTGTTGGGGCAAGAGTGGCTGATCGCGGTTGGCGAGAATGGCCGCATAATATTCCACAATGGTTTCGATGGATCGGTCAGAAAGTGGTGGGTTTTCTGAGGCCCAGGTTGCAAGATCGCAAATGGCAATGGGGGAAAGTTTGCTGGCATCGGGCAGGCTGCCATCGTTCGTGAAGGCCGGGTCGCTGAGGGCATCTTTCACGGCGCTACGGACAGCGGGCCAGCGGCGTGAACAATTGTGGAGGAGTACCGTAAACGCGGCTTGCCGCACCATCGGGGCTGGGCTGCGGAGATAGCCGGCGATTTCGTGCAAAGTGGCGATCTCCTCGGCGGATTTCAGGGTGAGCAGTGCGTATGCGCAGAGTTCGGGTTCGCGTGCCTGTCGCGCTGCGGCCAGGATTTGCGCAGCTTCAAAGCTGCGCCAATAGGGTCGACTGCGGAGCGCCAGCAGCGCCGCGGCTCGCACTTCTGCACGCGGGTCGGTGAGCAGCGCCAGCACGGGGCTGGGGTCGTCGCTCAGATCTTCCTGGAGGGCACGGACTTCGGGGAGATGTTGAAAATCGTTTAGGTCATCGGGCCACTTCGTGCGATGGGTGAGCCAACTGCACAGTTTCCGTACCCGTCGCCGGGGTTCGACACCGGAGCGAGCGAGGTCGTGACGGATGAGCAGAACGATTGCCCCTAATAGCAACAGTCCCCGGCCGAATCGGGCCAGGGTATCGGGTGATTCGCGGGTCTGGAACCAGAGGAAGCCCAATGCCATCAGGTAGATGAGGATGCTGGAACCACTGGCGGGTGGGCGAATGGCTGTCCGAAAGCCCAGGATAATTAACAGGCCACCCAAAGAGACAGCGAGTGCCCCCGCGGCCAGCAACTGAGAATGGTACTGTATCGACGCGACGAGCAGAACCAGCGCGGGGAGGGATAGCACCGCCGCGCTGAGTCCAAGTGCCGCGTTCGTTTCCGAACCGATTGAGGTGTCGGAACGGTACATGGGGACCGAGTGGCTGAAAGAAACCGGGTCCGCGGGCAGACGGGGGCCGGAAAAATACCTGTACTCAGCCTATTGCATGGAAATGGGCCGGTCAAATGGATGTGGGGAAAGATTCTGTCATCCGCGGTGAGTGGAGCGGAGCTTTTCTCAAGATGAGGTGATGAACCCGCGAGTTCTGGTCACCCAGAGCCGACGATTTGTGGCTCTGGGAGCGATGGGGCTATCTGCGTACCCCACATCGGTTTACTTGTGCTTCGCTTCAAATTCGGCGATGTATTTCTTGGGGTCGGCGTTGAACTCGTCTCGGCAACCGGAGCAGCAGACGTAGTAGGTTTTGCCGCCGTAACTGACCGCGATCGTGCCCAAGCCGCCCGTGACGACGCACTCGTTCTTCTTCTTGCCCCCCGCGAACGATTCGCCTTCCTTGGTGACGGCGGATTCGTATGCGAGTGAGAACAAGCCTTTGCCACCAGCTTTCACTTCATCTTTCAAAATCATGCGGGCACCGTTGGCGACGGTGTACAGCTTTAAGCGGTGGAGATCTTTCGTGTCGGGTGCGGTCGCTTCGAGGAGTAACTCGCGGCGGCTGTTGAATTTGCCGGTGTAAGTGAGGTTTTTACCGGCTGTGTCGGTCGCGGTGAGGGTGAATTTCTTCGTTTGCGCGTCGTACCGGAGAGTGCCGTTCGCCAGGGCTTTGTTGCCATCCACTTTGAAGGCGATCCAAGCATCGCCGGATTTGAACTTCCAGCCCCAGTCGGCTTCTTCCTTCCAGAAGGTTTTTCCTGAGCCTTTGCCTTCGCCCTTCCACATGCCGATGAACTCACCGGCTTCTTCCTGGAGGATGCGTTTCGCCTTTTGGGCGGGAGTTTCCGCGGCACCACTGGCGGCGAGGAGTAGGCCGGTGAGAAGCGTGGCAGCGGCAAACAGACGATAGGTCATCGGTTCGATACTCCGAGACAGGTTGTGGGACAGGGTTTTGGACGCGCTGCGCTCGCCAGCGGTTCCGTGAAAAGATTAGACGGGGGCGAGCTTCCTTTTCAGTTTACTGGGGCAGTGCGAGAACGTACAGCGTCCCATCGCGGTTCGCCGTGATCAGTGTCCGGCCATCGGGGGTGAACCCGGCGGCATTGGCCACGGTTGGGAGTTTCCATGCCCGCAGTTCTTTTCCATCTAACGACCAAACTCTGACTGTGCCTTCAACGGAAAGCGTGGCGAATTTGTCTCCAGTGCGTGCGACACTGAGGGCGTTGACCCCATCCGGCACGGCGGCGATCGTGTGTTGCACCTTGCGGCTGGCGAAGTCGGCGATGTGAACGGTGCCATCCACATCAATGGCCACAATGGTCTTTTTATCCGGGGTCAATCCGACATCGGCGACGGCTTTCGAGAACAGGGGCCAATCGTTGCCGAGTCGTTCTTTCTTCTGCAAATCCCAGATACGGAGGGTGCCATCGGTGCCGCCGGTGATACCGATGCTGGCATCAGCGGCGATCGCGGCACAAGAGAGTTCGCGTTCCTTCTCGGTGATTTGCACGGGAGGTGTGGAACCATCGGTCGCTAGCAGTTCAAACGCGGCCAGCTTTTCGGATGGCTTCGCCCAGACAGCGGCGACGTGTTGGCCATCCGGCCGGGACGCGAGGTTGAAGACGCGGCCGCTGGGGATGCTCCGCAGTTCCTTCACCGGGTCGAGGCTCCACCAGCGTACCCGTTGCTCATCACCAGCGGCAACAATGGTCTTCGGGTTGACAAAGCTCACCGCGTTCAAGGCATCGGATGCGCCACTGAGAGTCGCCACTTCTCGGCCGGAGGCGAGATCCCAGATTTTCACGGTACGATCTTCTGACGCGGTTGCCGCTTGCGTGCCGGTGGAGTTGAGAGCGAGTCCGCGAATCGGCAGGGTATGACCGCCCGTGGCCTCGGATTCATGCCGACTGAGATCGAAGAGGCGAGCGGTTTTGTCCACTCCGACCGATGCCAATGCCAGCCCATCGGGTCGGAACGCCGCCGCTGTGACCCAATCGGTGTGGCCGCGCAGGCCACGCAACTCCGCTCCGGCTTGAATATCCCAGATGTGAACGATGCTATCGGCCCCCGCGCCGAGCAGGTAGCGTCCATCCGCCGAGAAAGCCAGTGCCGTGAGTGGATTGGATGTGGTCCCCGGACGTGCGGGCGGTTCAAACTTCAACCCTGGGGTCAGTACACCCGCTTCCGAAACATTCCAAAGCCGTATCGTGCCATCGCCACCGCAAGTCGCCAGGCGGGAGCCATCGGGCGCGTAGACCACCGAAGCCGTGCCAGCCAGATGGGCGGATGTGGTCCCCAACGGCTTCGCGGCATCGGGTGAGAGCGCCAGAATGGTCAACCCGCCATCCGCGGTGCCCACAGCCGCTTGCTGGCCATCGTTTCGCACGGCGATCGTGCAGACGGCGGATTTTGTGGGCCAAGTCCAGAGATTTTTCCCCGTCTCCGGGTTCCAGGCCCGGACGGATTTATCGACGGAGCCAGAGAGAACGCGTTTCCCGCTCGCATCCGTGGCGACGGCCAGAACTGCGGTGGAGTGCCCGATGCAGTCCAGCGCGGTGCCCGTCGAGAGGTTCCAGATTTTGACGAGCTTATCGCCAGATGCGGAAATCAGATGCCCCCGATCCCGAAATACCAGGGCCGTGACGGCGGCTTTGTGGCCTGTGAGTGTCCGCAGGAGTTTGCCCGTATTTCCATCATAAAATCGGATGGTGCGATCGGCCCCGGCGGTGGCGAACTGGGAACCATCGGGGCTGTATGCCACCGTCCACAACGGCGCGGCCGCGTCGGCCAAGGCCCGATGTTCGTCAGAAGCCGTCAGGGGCCAAAGTCGGATGGTGCCATCTTCCCCGCCCGAAGCAGCTTGCTGGCCATCGGGTCGCAGAGCCACGGCTGTCACCTGCCCGAGGTGCCCCTGAAACGACCAGAGTTGTTTGCCGTTGCTCGCGTCCCAAATGCGGACGCTCTTATCTTGGCTGCCCGTGACCACCAATTGGCCGTTCGGTGTCGCGGCAAGCGAGTTGACTTTGGCGGAATGCCCCGTGAACGCCCGAATGGTCTGACCGATCCCCGCGCCGGTGCCATCTGGGGCCGGGCCAGCGATGAGCTTGGGTTTGGTGTCCCCACCCGCCGTGACGATCCCGTACCCGCCTCCGGCGAAGGCGACACCGTAACCTGCTTGACCACCATCCGTTACGGAAATAGAAAGTAACTTCTTCTTCGTCGCGGGGTTGTAAACCGAGAGTTCTCCAGCGGCGTTGATGGCTGCGATCAGCTGACCACCGGCCCCGAAGGCCACCGCTTCGACCCGTTGGTTCTGATCCGATGTGGTGTAAACGGGTTTTTCGGCTTTCACATCCCAGATGTGGATCGTCCGATCGTCACCCCCGGAGAGCAACGTATTCGCGTCGGAACCAAAAGCGAGCGCTTTGGCGACTCCTTTATGGCCTTTCAGAGTGTGCAGGGGTTTGCCGGTCTTCGGTTCCCAGATGTGGATGACCTCACCGCCGGAAGAAGCGATCGACTGACCATCCGGCGCGAATGCCACGGCGGGCACCCGGAAGACGTTCGTATCTTCCGTTTGTGATCTCAGATCCTCCGCATGGCCGCGATAGACAGTGATTTCCCGGCCATTGCCAAGATTCCAAACGCGAACGGTACCATCACGCGATGCAGAAGCCAGATAACGTCCATCAGGACTGTAGGCGATGTCGTTGATGCGGTCGGCGTGCCGCAATCGTGCCGTTCCGATGACACGGGTGACATGGTTGGGCAACCCCACTGGCCGAAACGGTAGCACCCAGCGGGCATCGCGGGCGAGTCGGGCGGCTGCCGTGGGGTTGTCCTCCGCCAGGGCTTCTTCGGCCCGTTTGGCCAGTCGATCGGCTGTGGCGAGTTCCGCTGGGGTGAAATGTTGAGCCGCTTCCGCACGTTCTTGGGCAAACTGCATCAAAATTGTGGAAACATGGTCTTCTGCGGCCTCGGCGCGCCACCCGTGGAACACGGTAACAACCAGCACGGTCAGAGCTGTGAGAATCAAACGATGCATGGTGGCCTCAGCATCCCGCGAAGTGTGCCCGGTGTCCGTGATACGGAGTATAGCGGATCCGGCTATCATGCCGCGCATACTTTATAGGACGATCTGAGAGAATCTGACCAACAGCGTGGCATGGGGATGGAGAGGAAATCGCCTGAATTGTGATGGCCTGATTCACGAAGAAACCCCGGTCGTTTATACCGGGGTTTCCATAATTTATATATTTTGAAGGCGTGATCGCTTAATAATCGCCACCGCCGCCACCGTAGCCGCCACGGCCACCGCCGCCACCGTAGCCGCCACGGCCACCGCCGCCACCACCGTAACCGCCACGGCCACCGCCGCCGCCACCGTAACCGCCACGGCCACCGCCGCCACCACCACCGTAACCGCCGCCGCCACCACCGTAACCACCGCCGCCACGGGGACGTTCTTCACGCGGCTTGGCTTCGTTTACCGTCAGGGTCCGGCCTTGGAGATCGGCTCCGTTGAGAGCCTCGATCGCGGCTTCCGCGCCTTCGGTCATTTCGACAAACCCGAAGCCGCGGCTTCGGCCCGTTTCCCGGTCGCTGACCACCTGGGCCCGCTGCACCGTGCCGTACTCCCCGAACAACGCAACCAGATCATCCGAGGTTGTGTTGAACGGTAGATTCCCGACATACAAATTCTTCATAACGCACCTTCTACGACCGCCTCACGGCCGCACGAACCAGACACGATTTCCGCTGCGATTGGAAATCGTCCAAACCAGAGACGCCCAAACGAGGTTCAAGAGAACAGGTCGCGGCCATCCGCGGAACCGGCCCCGCACCGGATCGCAACACCAGCCAAGCAGTTTTAGGGAGGTACGGAGTCAGAGGTGCTCTCTACCAGCGACGCCCACAAACGGTCGGAACGGGAGCGGCAATCATGTTCGTCGTCCCGAGTGGAAAACGCCCACTCGATGGCGAACTATACGCACACATTCTTTGAAAAGCCAGTACAACTGGATGAATTCCGAAAAATTTTTGAAAAATACTTACGGCAACCGCTGTAATCGGTGGCTGGCTGACTGGATTTGCTCACGCACGGCTGCGGGGGCGGACTCCAGGGCGGCGGTTGCGTTTTGAATATCCGTTGTCGTGGCGTGTTCGAGGCGTTCGAGGCGTTCGTAATCTGGGGAACCGGGGTGAACTTCTTGGCGGGTTTCGTGAAGGATCGGCGCAAGTCCTTCCGTCCAGAGGGTACTCAGGTGATCGGCCAGTTCCGCAACCCGGCCCGGTTCGGTGGCAGGGGTTGCATCTTGTAGGGCGCGTGTCAATGTCTGTGCGGCGGAACGACAGGCTTCGGCGCGGGTGAGGCTGGATTCCGAATCCGAAATCGCCACGCTACGGTCTAACAACTGCTCCAATAGGGAGCGGTTGCTTTGCAGCATTTGTAATTGCTCCGCCGCTGTGGGAAAGGGGGGCGAATCTGGCCCTGCCGAAACGGCAGTGACAACCACAACCCCGAGCCAACTGGCCAACACACGTTTCATGGGCGGAGCGCCTCCACATGGGCGAGCCCTTCCCGAGCTGTCGCGGCCATCTGGCGTAGCACCGATTGCGATTGGGGCGGTGCCTGTTCGGCCAGGGCATTCACGTCGGCTTCCGCTGCCTGTAGTTTTTTCATCACCTGGGTTAGGATCGCTTGGCGTTCCACGGGGGGGACGTGTTCCGGGAACCGCTCCGCTTGGCGGATGATGCCATCGTGAACCGCCCGATCGAACATCTTGCCCAGGACGCGAATTTCTGACTCCGGCGCGATGAGATACACTTCCGCCGCTTCTGTACGCAGGTCCGCCACCACATCGGCCCAGATCGTCAGTCGTTCCGGCGATGTACGCGCGTTCGCCAGAGCGGCTACATGGGCCACCTCTTTTTGTAACAGAGGATGGCGTTGATACCGCATCTGAGCCTGTTCCGGGTGCGGTGTGTCGCCACCGGACCACCACAGCACTGCCGCCAGGGCGACCGTGGCCGCGAACCCGGCCGTGACTGGCCAGCCGAGACTGGGGAGCCTGCGTCGTGGAGCCGCGGGCGTGATCGGGATGGCGGTAGAGTTCGCCGACAGGACGGGCAGGATTGGCGATGCCGTGCTGGTGATCTGAGCCAGAAGTTTTTGCTTGGCCGTCTCGGACGCGGGGGGGACCGGCAAACGCGGCAACAGTTGATCCAACCGCATCGCCGCCTGAGCAAATGCCTGACACTGCGGGCAGGTTCCCAGATGAGTACGAATCTCCGCTGGCACCCGGTCAAGGTCGGTATGAGCGAGCAAGCGGTTTTGGATCGTCTCACAGGTCATCACATCACCCCATCCCGATCGGTTCCTCTCGGGTTTATGGCTCCGTCTCTGCCGCGCCGGGAATCAGGGCGGGAGCGAGTTGCTTCATCAATTTTTGTCGTGCCTTGAAGACACGCCAGCGGGCCGTTTCCTCGGTCGTTTGCAGAATCTCCGCAATCTCTCGGAACGATAACCCATCCTCGGCCCGCAACAGCAACGCCGATCGGTACTCGATCGGCAATTCTCCGATGGCATCCGCCACCAGTCGCAGCACTTCTCGATCCGCCGCTTCTTCGGGGGCCGTCGTGGCCGATGCGGGCACATCCTCAGGCAGCAGATGTCCGCGTTTGCGTTCGCTCCGCTTCAGGTTGACGAAATTGTTGTGTCCAATCCGAAATAACCACGCGCGGAAGTTGCTCCCCAGGCGGAAGGAATCCAGCCCGGCCAGGGCTTTGAGGAACGTCTCTTGGGCCAGATCTTCCGCACGGTGACGGTCACGAGTCAGTTGGTACAACCAGCGATACAATCGGTCCCAGTATCGTTCGACAATCTGGGCGAACGCCTGACGGTCGCCGCGTTGTGCGGCGGCAAGCCATTCGGATTCCTCGGAGCCGAGGTGTTCATCCAGGTCTGACGGCACGCGGGCACGGTCGGGTTCGGGGTGGACAGGGGCCGGGGCGTGCCGGTGATCCCAGAGTAACCAGCCCGCCACGGGGTGTCCACCCGACATAACCCCGGTTCCGGGCATCCGTTGGCGCGGTTCCCGGAATTTTTCATCTCCCGATGCCCCCGATGACTCTTCATGCCGGTTGGTTCTCCTCACCCTTATAGGGGGAGTGTGCGGTACGGCTGGAGCAGTTCCCGCACGCCCGCCGGGAGCGAAAACCCTTCCGACAACCCTTGGGGATACTCGATGAGGATGCCATTCTCAAACTGGGACAACTGATCCAATTGGCCCAACGCAACATGCGATTGCACTTGCCGATACCAATGGCCAATCAGTTCCGCATACGCTCGGGCCACGGCGGCGGGAACCGTGTTCGCGGTGGTGTACGTCACCTGGACCGTGCCCGGAAACGCATCGGCCTGCCCCGCACCACCCGGAAGGAATGCCCCCCTCAAGCACGCGATCACGCCCCGATCCGCGTGCAGCACGAAGGCGCTGGGGTCCAACTCCGTTCCGCTGCCGAATTGCCGGTTCGGGTCCACTTCCACCGCGATCAGACTCGATACCGGGTAATTTTGAAGAATCAGCAACCGTTGTCCGCCCGCGTGCTGTTCGATGAATGTTCCTCCCGTGAAGGATCGGCCACAGTGCGCCGTGATGAACGCATCCGCCGCGTCTTGCAGCAGTGCCAGCAGGCTGTCATCCGCGCTGCCGCTGATGCCCAACGAGAGTTTCACATCGGATAGCGTATCCAGTGCCATGAACGCCAACCTCCACAGGGGGAATCAGAAAGCGGCCGCAGGAAGCAGAACCATCACACCGACTTCTGTTGCTGCCCGATCAGTGCGGCCACCGGGATTTCGGGAGTCGTTCCCGTGACGGTCAGCACGATCCGTACCACGGGTTTCGTGCGAACAAACGTGCGAATCTGTACGGTGTTCCCCACGGTCATCGGAGTGAAGGCCACCCCGGCCACTGCTGTCCAACTGCTTCCATCCGAAGATTCCTGCACGGTCACATCGACAGTCGCCCCATCCGAAATCTCACCCAACGCCACCAGGGCGAAGGCATTCCCATCTCCCGCGGAAAGATCGACACCCGCCCCGTTCGCGGAACCACTCAGCACCGCAGGCGGAAAGCTCGCCCCCAGCACCGCCGCCGACGCGCAATCATGCAAAGCTGTCGCCATGATGTCTCTCTGGTTAGAATGTGATGCAAAAAGGAATTGGAGATTCTGTGACGCAATCCGTTGCGGTCGAGATGCTCGACACGCTCACGCAATCAACAGTTGATCGCAAAGAACGAAGCTCGCCGGATGCCGTGGTCCCGCGTCGATGTGCTGGATGCCGCGTAGGAAGGTCATGTCATTTTGCAGTGCGGTGTCGCCATGTCCGCTGGCGAGGAACTCCATCACCCCCATCCGCGCCACGATCCAATCCGGGAAGTACCCGAGCAGAACGTAACTGAGATTGGTACTGCTCCCCTTCGTGCGGGTCGCCGACACTTGCGACGATCGTACCACCTTCGTTCCATACAGATCGAGCGGCGGAGCCAAAGCCGAGGAACGCCCTGCCCGGAACAGGAACGCGCCTTCCCCATCTCCCGCCGTGATCGCCGCGGCCCGGCGGTTCATGATCGCCGCGAACAGTGCTTTTCGCATCAGCCAGGCCGTCGGCGCATCGACCGCATCGGGGAGTTTTGCCTCCATCGCGGCCACATCTTCCGGCTCGAAGGTGTTCCCGTTGGCTCCTACGGTTGTCGCGGTGTGAGAAACAATGTCCGCATAAGTCGTCAACCCTTTCATCTGCGTTCCGCCCGTGCCTTCCAACATGGCGAGGTCGGCTTTCAGTGCCGCGGAACGAGCCATGTCGAACCGCACCAATCCTTCCGCCGAGGGGGAGGCGAATCGGAGCAGTTCGTTGTTGAGTTTCACCAGCACGCCGAGTTTCTTGGCTTGCAGGTCCAGGTTCCCCGTGCTGGGCGTACTCTCCGTAATCGCGGCTCCTTCCCCCACCCAGTACGCCGTCGATCCACCCGTGAGCTTGGGAAACTGCACCCGACCGTTCGGCGGCAAGGCGATCTCCTGGGCACCGGCTGACGAGAACGCTTCGAGATTCCGTTGAATGTCGATCAATTCTCCGAGCATCGGCAACGGCACGAATGACCCGCCCGCCAGATCGTTCGTTGTGCCGAGTGCCTTCCCCCGCAGCGAGTAGCCCCGGCGTGTCAGCCAGTCCGCCTCGTCCGGGTCGAACTGTCCGGCTTGGGCGGTCATTTTTTGTCGCAGTTCTTCCCGCAACTTCTGACCCTGCGGCTCGAACACCGGCAAATGCGCGGAGGACAGCGGAACCAGGAACGAATGCGCCCCATGATGCGGCGAGAAGCCATACGCGGCGTACAAGTCCCGCAACTGGTGATGCGTGTGAATCTCTTCCTTCGCCTGATCCGGCCCGACGTACCCCAGGGTGAATGCGGCCGCCTTCAGGACCGAGTACCCGGCTGAATCCCGTCCGACCGGCCCCGCCGTCACCCACGGCAATCGCCGATCGACCCGCGTCGCCTGGGTCTGCGCCAGCGACTTTTCCACAGCCGCAGCCGATTGTTGTTCGATGAAGCTCACGATCTCCTCCCGTGATTGAAACTTGTCGGTCAGAATCTGAGACATGAGACACCTCTGTGAAGAAGAACAGAAAGACCAATCGTCCCCCAAGCGTCCATCATTCCGAATGCACGAATTCATCGCGTGCGACCAACTCCGTGAGGACATCCCCCGTGGTCCACCATTTCCCACCGCGATCATCGGGAATCCGTTCCAACCAGGTACGCAACGGCAAATCCCGCACGAGTCCTTTTTGCAGGGCCACTGTCAACGCGCCGGGGTTTTCGGGGATCGGCACCGCGGAGTATTCGAGCAGATCCCATTCTTCCACCCGCAGGCTGGTTTGCCCGTTCGGTCCCGGAATCCGGCGGGCTTTGCGGGGGACGAACCCGATGGACCAACCACGCAGAATCTGTTGTTCGTAGAGCCGAAACACGTCCTCCGCGAACGGCACCCCTTGGGCGAATCGTGTCTCCGCGACGATCCGGCTCGGCTGCACGTCCAGCCATTCACACAGCCCGATCGGCGGAAACGCGATCCGATTGTGTGCCCATAGCACGACGGGATTCAGCAGGTAATCCTCTCGGTTTCGCAGTCCCGTTGGCGCGATGATGTCCCCCGCCCGATCGGCTTCGCCGGTGGTGATGACACTTCGCACCCGCATCGTGGCCGCATCCGTATTCAGCGTTGTTGCTGCGGGATGGGCTGTCCCCATCGTCCCATCCCGCAGCGCCACCATCCCCACCGACCCCTCAGCACGAGCCACCATGTTCATTCCTCCTTCGCGCTGTCCCACCACCCGAACCCCGAAACCCGGAACCCGAAACCCGAAACCCGGAACCCGGAACCCGAAACCCGAAACCCGAAACCCGGAACCCGAAACCCCTATTCCGTTCCCGGCACCATCGGTTGATCGAAACGCGGATCGGCGAACGGTTGCAAGCCGCGACCTCGGCGGATCTCGTTGTAAGTGCGGATGCCGAGCTTCGCGTCGACTTCGTCATCTTTGCGGCGTTCCTCCTGGTTCCGCGGGGAGCAATCCGGGAACGTGATGACCACATCGGGGCCATAACGGCAACCGAGATCGCGGGTCAGTGCCTGAGCCATCAGTTCGAGTTTCGGTTGAATCGTGCCCTCGCAGAACATCACCCGACTGCCGGACCAGATTTGCCCACCGAGGCCGATATTCTCGACCAGGCCCGTAATCGGCGGCGGCACCCGGAAGAGAGCCAGAATCTCATCGCGGGTCATCTTCGCGGAGTTCATGTAGTCCATCTCCGCTGGGGTCAGCGTCCACGGGGAAGCCTTGAGCCCTTGTTCCAGCACCATGGGCCGGTGCCAGTTGGTGCGCCCGGCGAACTTATCCGTGAGGGTGTCTTCGAGTCGACGCACGCTCTGATCCGTGAGCATCTGATCGGTCTGCAATACCACGCCCGGACGTGGACCCGCCAAAAAGGTCTGATAGCGGCTCTTGAGGAGTTCCGTGTTCGCATCGACGGTCAGGGCGTTGGCTTGCAACGGCGACAGGCCATAATGCGGATCGAGTGGATTGGGGTACTTCAGGTGAATGATCTCATTCGGCGTGAACCGCTCACCCGGCACCCCTGGAGCCGCGATGGTGTACGCCTTCACGAACTCCCGTGCATCCGGTTCCACCTTCACCCACGGTGTCGGCACGATCCAGATCTCCGCGGGCGTGCCGAACCGACGATCTTCTGGCGTGCGATCCGCGATGTACCAGAAGCAGTTCCCCGTCAGTTCGAGGTACACCACCGTCAAATACCACATCTCCCACGGGGTCAACCAGGGATTTGGCCGATCGAGCAATCGACACAAGGGATGCGTATGAGACAACGGCACCTGCTCATGGTCCGCTTGCCCCGTGTTCACGAACAGGTATGGCCGCTGCCGCGCCACTTCCTGCGCAATCGCGTTGACGGCCGCGTACACCCACGATTGATAATTCCGTAACTGTTCGCTCGGGTCATCACGCCACCAGCCCGCAGAGGATCCAAAAGGAGCCGCGAACAACGGTCCCACCCGTGCAGGCAGCGGCTTTTCCGGCCCTGGCCGCAACGACTTCATCAATGTTCGCATCCGAGAAAGCAGGGACATTTTGGCACCTAGGGTTGCTGACACGAACCGCAAAAATTTCCCGCTCACGCTGGCGGCGCAACAGGCGGCATGGCCTGTGTCACAGACGATGACGCAGACGGTGGCACGGGAAGTGGCGATGGCTCAGCCACCTTGCGGTA
The DNA here is from genome assembly GCA_026931725.1 of Bacteroidales bacterium. Lineage (GTDB taxonomy): Bacteria > Planctomycetota > Planctomycetia > Gemmatales > Gemmataceae > JAIXLE01. The sequence continues at coordinate 2,449 of JAIXLE010000017.1, read as the reverse complement.
TCCCAGGCTCCGCAGCACTCCCAGTACTTCCCGCCACGACGGATACCGCCGCCGATACTTCCGCTGATACCGCTCAATCGCCCGGAGAAACTCCATCTCTTCCGCCGAGATGTTGGAACCCGGAAAGTTCTCTTCGTACTGACTGAAACCGATCCGCTTGGGCACGTCTGTACTCCCATGAGAGGACACGACCGGGTGAGGGGACGGGCACCCCGAGCTGGCTTCCCCTCACCCGGCGGACAGAGGTGCGCCCGCCTGGCCGGTCTAGTGATTATTTGTATACTTGCTCTTGTACATTCGACTCCCGATTCGGTCAAGTTCCCGCAACCGATTTGAGAGTGAAATTTTGTATAGTTTGCCGGAGATGTGCAGACCGGATCTGAAGAAAGAAATGCGTCAACTCCCAGTGACACAAAAAGAGAAACCCCGCCGCACCCGAGGGTGTGACGGGGTTTTCCGTCGATGATTGCAAAAGAACTCAGCGATTAGCCAACATACGCTCCGAGTCGACCAATCGGCTGATCGAAGGCGAACTGCTCCGAGAGTTGCTGCGGAACTTTGGCCTCCGTGAAACGCCCCGTGCTGAAGACCCGGATCAACGGTGGACCGCTCCCCGGCCCGGTGACGATGTCGCCATTCCCATCGCCATCCGCGTTCTTGATGGCGACCCGCACGCCATCCCGCAGTCGATCATCATAGGCGAAGTAATCAATGACACGGGCTGTATCCGGGTTGACGGCGGGAATGGTCAGGAACGTATTCGCATCGAATACCGATACCCGTGGGCTTCCTCCTGGCCCGGCTCCGGTCACGATGTCCGCCTTGTTGTCACCGTTGATGTCACCGGCACCGACGTAGACCCCATTCCGCAGTGTCTGCTCGTAGGCGAAGAAGTCGGCCAGCGGAATCACATTGGGCAGGAACGCTCCATCCACCACCTTCACCCGTGGCCCGCCACCTTCCCCAGCTGCCGTGACTAGGTCCAGGGTGCCATCTCCGTTGAAATCACCGACCGATACCCGAATCCCACCCCGGAAGGATGTCTCGAAGACAAAAATATCCGTGACTTTCGTAATGGTCTTCCCATCGTAGACTTGCACGCGTGGGCCGCCACCTTCCCCGGCCCCGATGACAATCTCGGCATAGCCATCTTTGTTGAAGTCCCCAGCCGCGACGTACACCCCACCCGTGAAGGTCGGTTCAAAGGCAAAAATGTCGGCAATCGTTTGGAACGTCACGCCATCCAGAACCCGCACGCGTGGCCCGCCGCCCGGCCCTGCCCCAGCGATCAGGTCCGGCACCCCATCGCCGTTGACATCCGCGGAGGCAATCCGAACCTCACCCGTGAAGCCAGGGAACGGCGCGATCGGCGGCCCGGAGACGAGCTTCCCCGTGGCATCAAACCGGGCCAATCCCGCGAATCCATTCACCCCTCCAGACAGAGCGAGAATCCGGGTCGCATCGGAGGCCGGGATTGGGGCATTTACCGAGAAGACATTCTGCCGACCACCGGGGAAGGTGTATGTTGCGTCGAGGTTCGTCGCCTCGGAATTGAAAAAGACGACCGCGTTCGTCTTGCTCCCGCCAACCACGGGGCCAGAAGAAGGCGTATCACCCGTCGAAACATTATCTGGCGAAGCCGAGGCGATGCCCGTCGTATTGTTCACCAGGTTTCGCACGAAGATGTCCGAACCGAGATTCGTGTCAATCAGCGTTACGATGTTGGTGGCCTTGGATTCAAACCCGACCAGCCAGCCATCGTTCGTCGGTCGAGGGCGGCTCGATGCGGCGTTCCCCGTCGAGGCTCCCGCCCCGCCGGTCACACTGATCGCGGATGTGACTCCCGTGGCGATCGTTCGCACGAAGACATCGTTCGCATTGTTCGTGTCGGCGATGTTGACCAAGTTGGTCGCCGGGCTGGTGAAGTAGACTTTGGTCCCTTCTCCATCGACCGCGAAGTTCCCGATGGAGAGATCCAATCCCGCATTCGCCCCTCGCACGGTCGAGCCTACGGCCGCACTCACCAGAACCGCCGGTTGCGGTTCCGTGCCGAAAATCTGCCGCCAGTACAGTTCGGCCCGGTTGCCGTTCTGGTTGACGTACCCCGGTACCAGCGAGGAACCACTCGGCAAGGTCGCCGAGAACACGATCGTGTTCGGAGCATCTTTCGGAATAATCGCCGCCGTGACCTGCCCACCCACCGTGGACCCCGGGATACCCGGCTTGCTCGTCGCCAATACCACGGTGGAACCAAAGAAATCGGTCGTAATGTGATAGGCGTCAATCGTTCCTGATGGAGCCGAGGGGAACGTCAAATTGACCTTACTCGGGTTCAGGCTACTCACCACGGCGAACGTCGTCCCATCGCCACTCATGTACCGGCCGAGCGCATCGACATCCACAAACCCCGTGTAGTTCCCGAACGCCGAGGGCAGGTTAGAATTCAGTG
>JAIXLE010000220.1 GCA_026931725.1 Bacteroidales bacterium | reverse complement strand
AGCGTGGAGGTATCGTGCAGAATGAGGACCAGAGGACGTTGTCCCATGTCCTTTTGGATCTGGTCCCAGTACGGCTATTGGAGTTGGGCAACGGTCGCCTGGGGGCAGTTGCAAAGTCGGTAAAATGCGCGTAAGTTATTCCCGTCAAAAATCTGATGGAGGGATCGTTCCGAATACTGGGCAATTCGTGAGGCGGATTCGATCAAACATTGGATCCGGCGACGGTCGCCGAGGTCCACAGTCCCGAAAGTTTTTGAGTCCAATCTTGAGTGGAGTTAGTGTCCATATTCATTCCTCATCGAACTGAAGCCAATGCCATTTCACAATTTCCGATAATCTCCGGAATCGAAAGATTTTGGTAAGAGATAGAACCCCCCTCCGGGGTCGCCAGTGTAACGCAGGATTGCCGGATCACTGCCGAGGGCATAATAGGCCGTTGCGTCTTGTTCCTCGAATTCGCGGATCAGCATATGTGAAGTTTCGAGTATTAACCGTCCCACAGGCAATATTCCTCCGTCATCGTACCCGGTGATGGTTCACGAATCGTCCGCCGAAAGTGGTACACCATCGGAAGGATGGCTATTGCCGAGTGTCTCGACCGCGTGCGGCGGCAACTTCGGCAGCACGGATCACGGCGATCGCGGTGCCACCTTCATACTTCTTCATCCCGATCTTAAACCGCAGCCGGGCGGGGGAGTCCGCTTTCGCGCCGGGGTCGCGGACCCAGTACAGCCGAATCGTGCCCCGGCGGTTTTCTTGTGTCAGAATGCGATATTCCCCGAGAATCGGGCCTTGTGCATCGGGGAACGCCGTGACTTCTTTCGCCACGCGCAGCGGTTCCAGCAGGGCGGCAAAGTCTGTTGAGTCCGCGAAGTACGGGCCGATGTCCGACTGCCCTTCGAGACTCGCATCGATTTCCGCCCGAATGAGCAACCGCACCTGCAAGGAACGGATCGACTCCGGTTGCAGTTCGTTCAAAGACTCGAACGGCTCCTGCTGAAAGAACGGAAAGACGAACACGATCAGGCTGATGGGCAACATCAGAACCAGAATCAGAATCAAGGCTCCGAGCCAGAGCCGGCGGGGCGGGGAAGTCGGTGCCGGTGTGGCGGCGGAATGGCCGTTCGTGTGCATTTAGCGATCACCCTGAAGATGCGATTCGAGGAACCAAACATGTTTGTCGAGGTCGCGGGAAATCCCCGTAAAGAGGTCCGCGGTATCCTTGTCGCCGAGGCTATCGGTTTCATCAATCGCCGCACGCGCTGTGTTGGCGACGGCTCCCCAGCGTTCGACCAGCGCCGCGACGAGTTTTAAGCCGTCGTGCGTTCCGGCGGGGTACTCCGTCACCCGTGAGGTTTTCGCCACATCGCGGGTCGAACCGTGGGCCACACCCCCCAGCGCGGTGATCCGTTCCGCGAGTTCGTCGATGGGGTCATCCAGTGATTCCGCCAGGGTATCGAACAGCAAATGCAGCGAGTAGAAATGCGGTCCCTTGACGTTCCAGTGGGCGTTCTTCGTTTGGGATCGCAGATCAAGAATATCGGCCAGATGTTGATTCAAAATCGCGGTCACGCTTGCCCGAACCTCAGCGGCTAAATGGATTTTGGTCGGGAAGGATTTCTGGCTCATGGCGGTTCTCCCGTGTCGGGTGTTGGTCACACGCTCTAGTATAGTGAGGTGACACGTTCCCTATTTCAGGATGAGCGGCAGAATCGCAATCACACGCGATGCTTCAATCATGAATAAACAATGGATACTGACGGCTGCGGGAATGATCGCACTCGGTTGGATTGTCGCATTGGCGGGTGAGGTCACCTCGCAACGCACGCCCCGCATGGCCGACTGGCTCCGGGACCGCGAATTGCGTACCGACCAAGAGGATGCCACGGATTTTGACCGTTTGACGGCTTCGAGCTGGCCGGGTTACGTCCTCTCGGCCGTGCTGGCGGGGTACACCGCGTTCCTGTTGGTGGGTATCTCCTCCGCGCGGGCTCGCACGGGACGACTGCGGATGATCGCGGGTTGCCTGGCGATGCTCGGCCTGACCATCGCCGGGTGGCGGTTAGCTGGCGATGGGGTCTGGTCCCTCTGGGAAATCGCCCTCGGAGATGCCATTTCCTTTTTGGGGTATCTGTTGGCGTTGTGTGGTGTTGCACAGATGGCGCATACCGTGCGACAACCGCCCCATATTCAGTCGGAGGCGGGGTAAGTCACTGGGAAAGGGCGGGTAACCCCTGCTGGTCGCATCTCTCGGCTTGACTTCCGATCCAGACACGGGAAATAATCCGCCCCAACCGGGTATCGGACCCGGTGGCGTTTTTCCACGGATGGAGCCCGGTCATGCCCTCCCGTTTGTTATTGGCGGCTGCTATTTTTGGCGGTCTATTCACCATCCGTATGGTGGCTGAAGGCCAGTCACCCTCGCCCGTGGCCACGGCTGCTCCGCTGGGGGGCACCTGGCAAATTGTCACCCTGATTGACGATGGCGCGTTGATTCCGCCGCAATCCATTGGCGATCAGTTCGTCAAAGATGCTCGCATCACGATTTCCGGCAACACATTGTCACTGTCTCGCCCCGGTGATGCCGAACCGCGCAAGCTCCCCTTTGTGGTGAATGCATCCACGACACCCAACACACTGGATCTGGCTGGTGCCGACAAGACGGGCTCGCGCGGCATTTTCCTGCACAACGGTGATACGTTGATCGTCTGCCTCGGTGGGCCGACATCCACGGAACGTCCATCCGAATTTAGTTCCAAGCCCGGAAGCGGGAATGTCTTCATGACCTTGCAACGCTTGGCCGCTCCTGTGGCCAATCCGCCGAAGCCAGTTCCTCTCACTCCCCCTGTGGAACCCGCCCCCAGCCGTGACACGGTTTTTCGAGAACAGCTCATCGGCACCTGGGGACACCAGACGGATGATCGGGTGTCATACACCACCCTGAATTCGGATGGCACGTTTAGTTCCACGCTGACCTGGAAACGGGGATTCCGCAAGATGTTCCATGGGGATGTGCGGAACAGCGGCACCTGGAAAGTGGAAGATGGTTCCTTCGTAACCCAAGTGACCGCTTCGACCGATAGTAAGCAGCAGAATCAGATTTTCGTATCCCGGATTTCGTCGATTGACGGTCGCCAAGCCGTGTTTATTGACCAGGACGGCCGACCGCGTACCGAGTGGAAAGTCCGTTGATGCAACGGGTTCCGTATCCGTTAGCGGCTTTCTGAAGGCAGGGGATACTCTCGACGCAGTTGATCGAGCTGTTTCCACTTCTCCGCAAGCTGCACACGCAGTTGCAGCGGTGTCGGTGGCTCCACGGGGGCAAAACCCGCAACGGGTTGCAAGGCGTGTTCCAGCTTGCCGTCCGCGATGTCGCCGGGACGATAACCGGCTTGGTGAACCGGCCCCGCCATCGGAACCACGGGAATATCGAGGCCCATCTTGTACCGATGCGAGAGAATCATGGCATCGACGTGTTCGATGGCCCGTTCCAATCGGCGGGCTTCCTGCTCCGTGGCCAACGGAGCCAACGGGTGAGAGGGGGGGAGCATCGTGAAGGACTGCACCGCCCACAAGACGGCATACGAAGCCAAAGCCAGAACCATTGCAACTTCCAGGGTTCGGGGAAAAGAACCAATACCGCGAGGAAGCTGCTAGCAAACCGTGTTCAAGGTGTCAATCCGAGATTCTTCTGAGGCAGGACGGGGCAGGGTCGGTTTCCGAATCGCGGGGCGCAAGGGCGAGTATTCGTGAACAGGAACTGTCCACTGTCATTCTGCGGCATGCGCATGTGGATCGGTTCCATCAGCGTGAGCCGGATTTGAAGATCATGTCTGTCGCCAGTGCGGCGGCTAGCACGAGCATTTTGGCCACGGGTTGTTCGGATAATTCTTCGCTGATTTCGACCGCGTAGGTATCCGCCGTGGTAAAGAGTTCGAGGCTCAGTCCCGTCCATTGCTTCGTGACCTGACCAAACTCCAGATCGCCTTCCGTGGAGATGACCCGATAGTGGAAGCCGATCAAATTCCCGTTCACTTCCGCGAAATGCCGATCGTGCCGATCGTAGACATGAAAACCGCCGCTGAAACTGAAAAAGCGACTCTTGAAGTAACCGATCAATTCCCCCAAAGAGTCATGCACTTCGACCCGTGATTGCAACAGAAACATCCTGCGGCTAATCGTGAACACGAGTGCATCATCTGGTTTTTCTCGCACTTCCACGCGGGTCGCCATCAGGTTTTTGTGAACGAACCAGCGCAGAAACTGGGTCAGTGGGCTCAGCTTCTCTTGAGCCACGCCGATGAGGTGACCTTTCTCATCGTAGATGTCGTAGGTGCAGTACGATTGCAGGAATTTGACCTGTTCTTTAATCATGAACCGATTCGGTTCCAGCATCCCAGACCCCGCAAGTGGGTAAGCCGGTTGAACATGGGCGCAAGCGATGAGGAAGATTGTAGGAAATGAATCCGGGATGTGCGGGACATTCCGTTCCCTTCTCGCATTCTGAGTCTGTGAGCAGAATCGACACGATGTGCCATCGTCCGAACGGTCGGCTTACCGCTTTTTCTTTCCTTTCTTTCCCTTTTTCTTCTTCAGCTTCGGCTTCTTGCGCGGTTTCGTGCCGGATTTCGGTTTCTGGTGAGGTTGCGGGTCGGTCGGGGCCGCGAGTCGCGGAGACTTCCGCTCAATCGGCCGGGTGGTGGGCGCGGTGAGGGGCGGCTCGGAAGCCAATCGGAAATCCAGCATCCGCCGCTGCACATCCACCCGCGCGACGATCACCCGGACCCGATCGCCGAGACGAAACCGTTTACCCGAGCGGCTGGCGAAGAGGCTGTGCGCATCGCCATCGAACTGGTAAAAATCATCCGTCAACGACGAAATATGTACGAGCCCCTCGGCGGGGAACTGCTCGGCCTGCGCGAAGAAACCGTAATCCGCGACCCCCGTGATGACGGCATCGAGTTTCTCGCCGATCCGGGTACTGAGGTACTGGAGGAGTTTCAACTTCACCAGTTCGCGTTCCGCCGTTTGGGCGCGGCGTTCCATCTTGGAGCAGTGATCCCCGAGTGCGACCAGTTCCGCTAAATCCGCGGAGGCTTTGCCCGTCTGAATCCAACGATCCAGCAAACGATGCACTTGCAAGTCCGGGTAACGGCGAATCGGGCTTGTGAAGTGGCAGTAATGCTGACTGGCCAAGGCATAGTGTTCATCCTGAATCGGCGAGTACGATGCCTGCTTCAAGCTCCGCAGCAAGGCGTAGTGCAACGCGGCCCGTTCCGGCTTGTCGGCGGTGGCGAATAACAGTTTCTGGAGGGCGAATCGGTTATCGGGGCGATCGAGCCGATGTCCGAGCAACTCCGCGAACTGGGCGAAGGCCACGAGTTTCTCTTCGTTCGGCGCGGGGTGAACCCGACGCAGGAATGGGACTTCCCGCCGGGAGAAATGCTCCGCGACGGCCTCGTTGGCGGCGAGCATAAACTCTTCGATGATCTGATGACTCAGATCGTGTTCCGCGAAGTGGGCACCCGTGACTTTCCCTTGCGTGTCATACTCTAAAACCGCCTCAGGCATGGTCAGTTCGAGCGCACCGCGTTGAAATCGTTTCTTCCGCAAGAGTAACGCCAGATCCCGCATGCGTCGAATGAGCGCGAGAATGTCGGGTGCGAGTGCGGAGGGTTCCCCCGCTTCCAACTGTTTCAGGACCGCGCCGATTTCCTCGTAGGCGAACCGTTGCCGGACACGAATCGCGGCGTTGAAGAAGGAGACGTGCCCTTTCTGTAGGCCGGGCGTGAACTCCATCCGCACCGTTTTGACGTAGCGCAACTTTCCCTGTTGCAAGCTGGCCAGACCGTTCGAGATGATTTCCGGGAACATCGGAATCACCTGACCGGGCAGATAAATGCTGGTGGCCCGTTTGCGGGCTTCGGCATCGAGCGGTCCACCGAGCGGGGCGAAGTGCGAGACATCCGCGATGTGAACCGTAAGAATCCAGTGCCTCGTCTGCGGGTCCATCGTGACGGAAACGGCATCGTCGAAATCCCGAGCATCTTGCGGGTCGATGGTGATGACCGTATCCGCGGTGAAGTCTGTACGGCCAGCGAGGTCATCTTCGCGGAATGCATCGGCTTGGGCGCGGGCTTCCGCGAGAGCGGCTGGGGGGAATTCTTCTGGCAGGCCGAACCCACGGATGATCGAGAGGGTATCGACACCAGGTTTCCCCAATGGGCCGAGGATTTCCGTGATGACCCCTTCTCCGCGTTCGTCCACGGTCGGGAAGCGGAGCATCTCGATGACCACTTTTTCCTGCGGTTGCGCGCCTTTGACTCCTGGGTCGCCCACCCAGACGGAATGAGCGAACACGGTCCCATCCACGCGGACGTAGGCTTGTCCATCACGCTCAAAATAGGTGCCGACAAACGTGCGGGTGGCACGGGTGAGAATCCGCACGATGTCACCGCTGGCCTGCCCCGTTTTCGAGGCCCGTCGGGCGATGCGAACCATGACTTCATCGCCTGTGGAGGCATCGGATGAACGACCGCTACGGATTTTGATTTCTGGTCCGGTTTCCGGGGTCGGCGTGTGCGGACGGACGAACACATGTCCAGAATGCGAGCGGCGGAAGGTGCCCACCACGGTCCCGAGTGGGTCGAGGGCTTTGAGTTCGTTTCCTTTCCCCGTGACGATTCGTCCTTCACGGATCAGAGCGCGCACAAGTTTACGAAAGGTGGGGTATTCTTCCTCACCCACGGCCAATCTTTTGGCGAGGATTTTGGGTTTGACCGGCGTGTAGCTTGGCCGGGCCATGAAATCGAGAATGCGTGTGGTGAGGTCCGACATGGTCCGTCTCCCTCTCCCGATCGAGGAGAGGGCTAAAGTGGGGGAGGTTTTGCCAGAGGGCAACACTTCCCGTAATGGGTATCGAGAAACGATGCGTGCGATGCCTCAGAAGTTCGGAGTTTTCGTCAATCAAAGGCCTCGTTGCCTGCGGTGAACAGGTCGCCGTTGGCTCCACCTTTGTAGAAACGGCGCTGGAGCGTGGGATTGTACGGGGTCCAGGCGGTCTGATTGTTGCGGTCTTCCCGAATGTCCCGCAACACCATGTGCATCCGGGTGTCCATCGAGTCGATTTCGTGCAACAGCAACGCTTCCGGGGTCATCGGCAATCGCGGACTGCCATATTCTAGCGACCCGTGATGGCTGATAATCATGTGCTTCAATCGCACCAGGGTTTCCCGAGGCACCGGCTCTCCGAGCAACTCTGGCACCTTGGCGGCCTTCTCGGCGAGTTGTTCCACGGCCATCGAGATATGACCGACAAGCTGGCCTTCGTCCGAATAGCCAAAGGCACGGGAGTAGGTCAATTCCGTGGTCTTGCCCGCATCGTGCAGGAACACCCCCATGATGAGCAGATCCCGATCGACACCGGGGTAGAACGGCACGATCCGATCCGCGAGGTCCATCATGGCGACCGTGTGTTCGAGCAGGCCGCCGATGTAGGCATGGTGCAGTTTCACCCCAGCCGGAGCGGTGGCGAACGCACTCATGAAGGCATCGTCCATGAGGTAGCATTCCGCCAGGGCGCGCAGAGCCGGGGTGCCGAGGCGGAGCAGGTAGTTTCGCAGTTTCTCGGTCAGTCGGGGGACATCCTGCTCCGTGCGGGGCAAGAAGTCGCCGAGTTCGACTTTCTCAGTTTCCGTGGGTTCAATGTGCGAGAGGATCGCCTGGAGAGCCCCTTCAAACAACTGGACTTTCCCAGTGACATGAACGAACTCGCCATTCTCAAAAGTGCGGAACAGCATCTCACCCGCATTCCAGAATCGGGCCGAGATACCGCCCGTGCGATCCCGAAGGGTGAGTTGAATGTACTGGGCTCCCTTACGGTTCACCCGCAGTTGCTTATCTCCAACGAGGAAAACATCGTCGATGGTATCGCCATCGCGGAACTGTTCCACATACTGACGCCGCATACTGCCCGCTTTCCATTCTGAGTGTCACGGATGAATGAGGTTCATGCTACCGATTGGGTTCGGATACCGACAGAGCAGACAGGAAGAACGACCCCACACGATCCGCAAACGGAAGGGAAAGACACTGAGCCGCCGGTCATCCAAGAGGCAAACGTGACCGCCAGCATACGGGGTTCGTATGCTGGCGGCATCCGATCCATTTCCGAGATTAAAAGAGTTCCTTCACCACATCGCCCCCTTGCGGCAGGATATTGTGCTGCTGACCGGCGGCATCCGCGTAAGTTGAATCCAGCGGCACGCCGAAATAGTGGTAGATCGTTGCGGCGAGGTCACCGGGTTTGACGGGGCGTTCCTGAATGTGGCCGCCATCTTTCTCGGTACTGCCGATCACTTGGGCGTGTCGCAATCCTCCCCCGGCGAGCAGCATGGACATCACGTTCGGCCAGTGGTTCCGGCCATCGGTACTGCCTTGTGTGCCCATGTTCGGCGTGCGGCCAAACTCTCCCATCGCCACGATGAGCGTATCATCCAGCAAACCGTGATCGGCGAGATCATCCACAAGTGTCGTGAACAGATGATCGAACAGCGGCAACAGTGGCCCGAGTCCGTTCTTGATGCCGCCATACGGGGGGATGTTGTCGCCGTGTGTGTCCCAGGTTCCCGAGGCGGTATGGTAGCTCAAGTCGATGGTCACGAAGGCCACACCGGCTTCCACCATGCGTCGGGCGAGTAACGCTTGCTGGCACCAGAGGTGCTTCCCATAGCGGTTCCGCGTCGATTCCGGTTCTTTCGATAAGTCCAACGCCGTGCGGAGTTTGCCACTGGTGAGCATTTCGACGGCTTGTTGGCTGTACTTGTCCATCGCGGCCATCGTGCCCGAGCTATCGACATCCGCGCGGAGTCGGTCGAACCGGGCGAGTAAGCCCCGGCGATGATCGAGGCGTTCGGGGGTCAGTCCAACGGCAAGATCGAAGAGATCACCTTTGGAGAGTTTCCCCGAATCTTTGCCGACCATGTCGTAGATGGGGAGTTTGCAACCTTCGTTAGCGGGGAACGGGTCGTATTCGCGGCCGAGTCGCCCGGCGAAGGCCAGGTGCGAACGACTCCGGAAAAAGGCGGCATAGGCTGGGGAAGCGGGGTCGTTCGGGCCGTGGAATTTCCCCACGAGCGACCCAATCGCGGGGTACAGCCGTGTTTCGGGGTTTGTCCGGGCCTCGGCGAGAATGTTGCCGGTCGTCATCACGACGTTCGGTTCATGATTGCTGCCCCGGCAATCCACGGAGCGAATCACGGTACATTTGTCGAGCATTCCCGCGAGTTTGGGAAGATGTTCACACACCCGCACGCCGGGGAGTTTGGTCGCAATGGTGCCGAATGGTCCGCGGTTCTCGATGGGGCGATCGGGTTTCGGGTCGACCGTGTCAATCTGGCTGGGGCCGCCGGTCATCCAAAGCAGAATTAGGCTTTTTTTCCCGGCTCGTCGTGTGACATTTTCCGCACGCGCCTGGAGGAGTGAGGGAAGCGTCAACCCCGCAACCCCGGCCAGACCGGCTTTGAAGACATTGCGACGGCTCAGTGTCAACCCTTCCCGAGCCTGGGCATGAAACGAACCGAAAGCGTGGGCGTGTTCGTGGCGACCCATGAATGCAACCGCACAAAAAGGAGGGTGGGAAGCAGCGGTTCACGGCGAGATTGTGAGTTTAACATTATACGAATTCAATTCCAACCGATTCTCGCACACTTTTCCGCAAACGGGTTTCCCCCGTTCCGGTACAAACGACCAATCGGCAGGCTGAACTCGGCGATGCATCCTCACGAACCGATTTCCACGGGGGGCGGCTCACGCCAGAAGAACACGATGGTCAACAACGCGGCCAATGCGGGTAAGCCGCACAGGGCCAGACAGGGATCGAATCGACCGAACGTGTCCGCGATCATTCCTTCAATCGGGTACAGCGCGGTCATGTACAGCGCATTGATGAGGCCGAGTGTGCCGGTCACTTTCCCCTGATGCTCGCCGGAGAGTTCCTGGCTCAACGTGAAGTAGGTGGGGAAGAGTCCGAACGCGCCGAAGCCAAACACCAGAAGCAAGGCGTACTTGGTATCGCTGGCCTCCAGGAACGGCAACGCGCTGGCGGAAAGAACCACCAACGTACACAGAGCGAACGTCAGTACCCGGCTACGATGCAGATTCACCCCCAGCCAGACCAGCAGCATCGTTCCCAGCCCGACGCTCCACGCGCCCAACTCGGCAATGATGTAGTACCAAGTCGTGAAGTGCGTCATCTCTGAGAAGCTAAACCCTTCCTGCTTCTGTAAATAGGGCGGCAACCAGGTGCGGAACGTGTGCCAGCTGGTGTTCACGCCGATAATGACCACGACGAGAACCCAGAACCGCCGATCACGGAAGACCGCACGAAAGGGAGTCGCCGGAGGTCTGGGGCCAGATTCCGCCGCTGCCGCGGCATCGACTGGGTCGTTCAAGATCCGACGCGGAACGACGCAAACCCAGAGTAGCACCCAGGCCAGACCGATGATGCCAATGATGATAAACGGAACTCGCCAACTCTCGCTGCCCAGAAAATACCCGTTCGCCACGGCCCCGGCTCCCGTGACGGCGGCGGTCGCGCTCCGGGAAGGTTCATCAGGATCAACCGCTTGAATCGACCAGAGGACGATGAACGGAGTCACAATCGCGCCGATGGCGGTGCCGCTCTGGAATAGCGAATTCCCCAGCGAGCGTTCATGCGGTGGCATCACTTGCCGGGTGGTGCGGATACCGCAGGGCCAGTTGCCGGATTCAAATAACCCTAACCCGAAGCGACACAGCAACAACATCCAGAACGACGGCGCGAACCCGGTCAGAAATCCGAACAGCGACCAGCCGAGCACCGCCAGCGGATACACCAATCGCACACCCACGCGATCGACGATAATGCCCATGGTCAGAGTGCCGATGCCGAAGGCGAAGACGAAGACACTTTCGAGTAAACTGTACTCCAGTGCGCTGATCTCAAACGAGGCCATGATTCGCACGGATGTCTGGTTCAGAGTCAGACGATCCATATAGTTCAAGGTGCTGGCCAGCATCAAAATCCCGCAGATCCCCCAGCGCCAGGCACTGGGAGAGGCGGTGGCAGATGGGGCGGGCGGCGTTCCGTTCATGCACGAACTCCACGGCTACCGGAAAAGCCCGAAGATACCACCTGCCGCCAGCAGATACGAACGAAAGCCGGGAAGAAAACAAGGATCCCGCCATGCTCCACCACGAAAAACGACTCCCGCGCAACACCACGGCTACCATCGGCTTCACTTTGGCGGTGGCGGCCTTTGTGCTGGCGAACTACGGGGCATTGCTCGCACCTTGGCACGAACGCGCAGGCGATCTGCTGGTGCCGACCGCTCTGATTCCGATTGTGGCCTATTGGACCCCGTTCCTTCTCGGTCTGATCGCGGTGGGACTGGGTGCCGTGGGACTGCGGGCCATTGAACGTGCCCAAGGACGACTCGGCGGCGATATGCCGGGTGTGTTCGCCGTCATGATCGGTGGCTTATCCGCAGTCATCGGGGCGGTGCAACTGTTCGCCTTCTGGATCTGGCCGTGTGTCGGGAATCGTTAGACCCACTCACACGGTTGGCGGGTTCACGAACGAGAACCCTTCCTGGAGTGCCCGCTCCACGGGGACCAGTTTGGCCTTTTCTTGCGGGAATTTGCGGAACCACGCGGACACCAGGAGAACGCTTTCCGCACAGCCTTCCCCCCACACGGCTGGAGTCCCGGAGGCATACACGGCTTCGACAGTCGCGCGGGCTTGCGTGGGGTTCCTCTCGGGCCGGATCGCCGCACAGACTTCCCCCCGAAGAACCAGATACCAGACCGTCGCCCCGTGCGTGTTCGTCAACGGATACAGAAACGAGTGTTTGCGGCGAGCCGTGCGGAGGAATTCCAGACGTTCATCGAGTCGGGTCAGAATTTGCAAGCGGTCGCGGAAACTGCTGGCCTGCTCGAACCGTAGCGCGGCGGACGCGGCCAGCATGTGTTGATGGAGTTTCTGGAGAAGGGAGCGATCGCGTCCTTCCAAAAATGCCCGTGTCGCCCGCACTTTGGCTTCGTACTGCTGCCGCGAACAGAGCCCCGCACACGGACCAAGACACGTTTGAATGTCATAACGCAAGCAGCGGGCACCGGAATCGGCTTCCACGAACAACCGTGGCTGATCGGCGAACACCATCGGAATCGTCGAGGGGCAATCCCGCAAACCGAACGCATCATTCAATCGACGAATGGCCTCATCGAGTTGACCGCGTCCGACCAGCGGGCCGAAGATCGCGCGTTCTTTCCCGGTCGGGTTCGGACTGAGATACACCGTCGGTGCAGGGGCTTTGCCGATGCACAGGTAGACGTAGCGTTGTTGACCGGGTTGCCCAATGACGTTGAACCGTGGCCGAAATCGGCGAATCAGTTCCAATTCACGCAGCAGGGCGGAAAACTCATCGGCGGTCTGCTCCCAGAGCAGCGTGCGAGTCTGTTTGAGGATGCGTCCCGCTTTGGGGTCGCGGCTCTGGGTGCGAAAATAGCTGAGCAACCGATTCCGTAGGTTTTTGGCCTTCCCGACATAAATGATTCGCCTGCGGGGGTCCAGCATCCCGTAGACGCCGGGTTCCCGTGGGGCGAACGCACGGACTTGGGCTTTGAGTCGTGGTTGCGTTCCCCCACGAATGATCCGCGTCAAGGTCGCCTCATCCACGGGGCAAAACCGCGAAGGTCCGAAACCCGAAAACGGCTCGGCGATGATTAGTTGTTGTTGCTGGTGTCCATCCCGCATTGGCGGCATTTGTCACATCCTGATCGCACGGGTGCGGGTTCAGTGTACACATGACAGGATGCTGCGAAAACGGAAAATCCCAGACAATCGGCGATCAGGTCATTCCCACTACCAAGACGGGCATGAGAAAAAGCCAGGATTCGGAGTTGGAAATGCGTGAGCTGGTGGGGTTGGGACGTGTCAACACCCGATGGCGTGGTTCTGATCGAGCGCCAGCCCACGGTCAGGATGCACCGTGGGCTGGCGTGCTGTTAGCTGGCGAAGCGGACAGAGCGAGAAAAATACTGAGCCAGACGCGGTCGTCGGAGGACGGGCCGCATCTCAGCCGTGCGGAGCGTGTACGCGCCACACTGGGGGCAGGGGCGGGATTCCACCGCCTGCTGTTCATAAATGGAACTCGTTCCGGTTCGGGTCCAGGATTGACCGCAAGAACCGCATTCCACCTTCCGTGTACTCACAACTCACCAAGGGTTCATGACCAAATTCCGCAACCGGTCCTCCCGTTGCGAATCGTTGATCGGTTTCAGGCAACGTCTGAATTTGATGCGGATGGAATCATCGCCCATCCCATCATACGCAGGATGAGGATGACTCGGAGCTCTCTCAGCAAATCTTAATATCCGCGTTCCTGGGTGCGACTCGGAGTTTGTGGGAACCCCCGAAACCCGCGACACACCCAGATCCGCCACGCGGATACCGGCACTCCGTTATCCACCGTGACAACATCCGTGGGTTCTTCCACGGAGTCGAACACGTCGAACATAAACGGGGCCAACTCGCCGACGTAGAGGAACGTCTTCCCGAGATAGACTTGCGCATCGGCCAACGGGTTCGGTCGCCAAAGATCATATTGGCTGTGCCGATCGTGCAGAGCCAACCCGACCGAGTGAACGGTGGGGTGCCCAGGACAGTAGAAGGACACTTCACCCGGCACCATCCAGTTCATACCGACGATCACGGGTTCGACCCCGTCTTCTTGCAGAATGCGTGTCCGTACGGTGTGGACGGCTTCCCCCAGATTCTGCCAGCCCGCGAGGCGGCCAGTGGGGTCTAGTTTCCGAACGGGTGTCCGATCGAGCGGTGTGGCCTCCGCGGCGAACTTCACCAGAACGGGACGAATCAGCGTCGGGTAATGCGTAATGATCGACACCGCCACGCAGACCGACACGCTCACGGCCAGACAGGCGGCGGCCAATCGTCGGAGGGGGAAGTTGCGATGGGAAATCAGAGTCGATACCCAGGCCGCCGCGAGGATGAGTCCGGTCAGGTATGCTGGGGCGGGCCAGTTCAACTGAATCTTGGAACGCAGGCTGACGCAGGCGAACAACAGCCACACCGGCACCGAGAGCCACCATAAGTAGACCGCCCGTGTGTTCGTCGTCACGGTGGGTCGAAAAGCCACGATCCCGCCGACCCAGGCCACGAACCAGTAACCCAGCAACAACCCGAACTGCCCCGCGACCATCACCAGCGGGCCGAGCCACTCGATGCCCGACTGTTTGGGACCAACCGTGACCCCCGCTTGCACGGAGACATGGCGGAACGTGACCCAATCGTGCATGGCGTTCCAGACCACTACGGGCAGCATCCCGAGCGAGGAAATCACGCAGAATGCCCAGAACCCGGCCCGGAACAGATGATGTCGCATGCCCGGTGTCACCAGCAGATACAATCCGATGCACGCGGGAAAGAGCAACATCGTGTACTTGGCCATCACACCCAGAGCGGTGATGATCCCCGCTGCAATCCAGGTGGTCATCCTTCCGTGAAATGCGGCCCGTTGCCCCAGCAGACACGCCCACGCCCAGAAGCAGAGAAAGGGGGAATCAATCGTCATGATGACGCCGGTGGTGTTGACTGCCGGAATCGTCATCGCGGCCACCACGGTGCCGAGGGCCAGCCCCGGACGGCGAAAAGTTTCCCACGAGAGTTTGTACACCGCCGTCAGCATCAGAGCGTTGAACAGAACCGCCGGGATGCGAACGGCCAGCATTTCCGTGCCGATGAGGCTCTGGCTCAACCCGGCGAAGAGTTCACAACTCGCCCGGATGATCCAGGCGACCAGCGGACCTTTGCTGTAGTAGCTCAGATCCAGATTTCGGGACCAGTGCCAGTAATGGGCTTCGTCCGGGGCAAGGTCGATCGGGCAGTGTATGGCCAGGTAAGCCAAATTCGCCAGGGCGGCGAGGAGGATCAACACGCCAGCAGCGATGTGGACTGGAGATTCCGAGCGATTCGCGGCCAGAGTTGGGGCAGGTGGCGTTCGGAGTAATGGGAGAGTTCGGAGTAATCCTGACATACTGGGTCATCCTGACCGGGAATCAGCAAACGTGCTGATTGGGCCTTGTACAAGTTCCCTCCCATCTGGTCAACCGAGACTCACGGGCGATTCGGAACAATTTTGGGAGATCGGATTGTGAATTGTCGATGATCTTGTGTATCATCAGAATCACTCGCAAAGTTTGTCCTGCCGATTGTGCCTGTACATGGTTCCGCCTTCTTCCTCGCCTATTTTTTGAGGGCCAAAATTATGTCTGCGCGTCGTATTTCTTCTGGGTTCACGTTGATCGAACTCTTGGTGGTCATTGCGATTATTGCCATTTTGATTGGGTTATTGCTGCCGGCTGTGCAGAAAGTCCGTGAAGCCGCCGCACGAGCCAAATGCGCGAACAACATGAAGCAGCTGGCACTAGGAGCCCATAACTACGAATCCAGCTTTGGTAAGTTACCACCTGCGGGGAAGGGCTATGGCATGTGCGTCCCTTCCAGTGCCTATCCGGGTGACGCACAAATCATCAACATGAATGGGTTGGTATTATTGCTGCCATATATTGAGCAGGCTGCCCTGTTTCAAAAAGCGAATATCAACTCGTCCTTCGCGGAAATCACCAATGCGAGTTGGGCCAGAAATACTCAAGGGATGATTACCGGCAGTTCTTCCACGAACGGAAACTCGGTCGTGCGTAATACCCCGATCCCTCAATTCAGTTGCCCCTCGGCCAAATCGGGTGCCAAGGTCAGCTACTCGGTTTCCGGTTACTCGACTTGCTATGACTTCGTAGTGCCATCGAACGATTATTATTATTGCAATTATTGGAAAGGGATGTCCAGCAATACACGATTTATGAGTGGTGAAAACAGCGAGACAAAATTTACTGATGTTCAGGATGGGACGAGCAATACGTTCCTGTTCGGGGAAACGACGAACTACGGCCGCTGCAACGGCCCGGATAACGCCTGGGCTTGGCGTGACTGGGCGATGGTCGGGATTGATCCTTCCAAAAGCCCTGTGAATAACTTCACATATCCGAACTACAGCTGGAGCGGTTGCCATGATGCCAGTCAACCAGCGAATCCCAACATTGTACCGTCTCCGAAGGGGAAACTGGGCGACTGGGCGCGTGCTGGCAGCTTGCATCCGGGTGGTTGCTTCTTCGGCATGGGTGATGGTTCCGTACAGTTCATTAAAGAATCCGTTTCCACGACCATCCTCTTACAACTCTGTCGTGTCGCCGATGGCTATGCTCCCACGATCGAGTAACACGCCACATAAACTCTTTCAGGATTACCGTTTGTACCTGTTCATTTGTCCTGCCTTCTGTCGCACATTTGGAGGGGATCCGGTATGTCAGTCCGCCGTATATCATCTGGGTTTACGTTGATTGAACTGCTGGTGGTGATTGCCATCATTGCCATTCTGATTGGGTTATTGCTGCCTGCGGTGCAGAAGGTCCGAGAAGCCGCCGCGCGAGCCAAATGCGCGAACAACATGAAACAGCTGGCATTAGGAGCCCATAACTACGAATCCAGCTTTGGTAAGTTACCACCTGCGGGGAAGGGCTATGGCATGTGCGTCCCTTCCAGTGCCTATCCGGGTGACGCACAAATCATCAACATGAATGGGTTGGTATTATTGCTGCCATATATTGAGCAGGCTGCCCTGTTTCAAAAAGCGAATATCAACTCGTCCTTCGCGGAAATCACCAATGCGAGTTGGGCCAGAAATACTCAAGGGATGATTACCGGCAGTTCTTCCACGAACGGAAACTCGGTCGTGCGTAATACCCCGATCCCTCAATTCAGTTGCCCCTCGGCCAAATCGGGTGCCAAGGTCAGCTACTCGGTTTCCGGTTACTCGACTTGCTATGACTTCGTAGTGCCATCGAACGATTATTATTATTGCAATTATTGGAAAGGGATGTCCAGCAATACACGATTTATGAGTGGTGAAAACAGCGAGACAAAATTTACTGATGTTCAGGATGGGACGAGCAATACGTTCCTGTTCGGGGAAACGACGAACTACGGCCGCTGCAACGGCCCGGATAACGCCTGGGCTTGGCGTGACTGGGCGATGGTCGGGATTGATCCTTCCAAAAGCCCTGTGAATAACTTCACATATCCGAACTACAGCTGGAGCGGTTGCCATGATGCCAGTCAACCAGCGAATCCCAACATTGTACCGTCTCCGAAGGGGAAACTGGGCGACTGGGCGCGTGCTGGCAGCTTGCATCCGGGTGGTTGCTTCTTCGGCATGGGTGATGGTTCCGTGCAGTTCATCAAAGAATCCGTTTCCACGACCATTCTCACCCAACTCTGCCGTGTGGCCGATGGCTATGCGCCCACGCTCGAGTAACTTCGATCCCCACCCGAATCTAACGGAGAATCTTGATGCGTTCGTGTCTATTCGGCCTAGCGGTTTTGACAGTGGCAGCCGTGACCGGATGTGGTAGTGACGGGACTATTCCCGTTAAAGGTTCCGTACAACTGGATGGAAAACCGCTGGACAAAGCCCTGGTCACACTCATCCCCGATACCGGAACCCCCGGCGCGGGTGGATTCGGAGCCACCGATGATGCCGGGAATTTCGAGATCATGACCCCCCAAGGGAACAAAGGGATCTTTCCTGGGAAATATAAAGTGACGGTCAGCAAAACGGCTCTCAAGAAGGAAGTGACCAAGGCGGAAACCGGCGAAACGGGACTCACGGACTCCGACTTGAACGAACTGGTTCCCCCACCGTACTTCAACCCGGAAACGACGACCTTGAATGTCACGGTGGAAGCCGACAAGCCGGTCGACTTGAAAATCACCACTCCGCCGGGTTTCAAAAAGCGGCGATAGAGAACGTGCCATCCCTCGTCTCCGACTACCCAACTGCCTCCATCGGATATCCCCGTGGTCAGGCGGTTGGGTTTTCGCACTTCGGCGAAGTCAATAGCCCTCTGAGCCAGGAATCGTAAACTACTCACTATTGGTAC
>JAIXLE010000230.1 GCA_026931725.1 Bacteroidales bacterium | reverse complement strand
CCGCGTGACCTGGGTGCCGGACGGGAGCCGGATCGGCCAACAGAACGGACTGTTACGGGTCCTCGATGGACAGGGCGGGGTGGCGCTGCTGCCGTTCACGGTGACGGTCACGGCCGCGAATACGCCTCCGACTATCACCTCGACACCGACCGGCCCGGCCGTGGCGGGTCGTCCTTATGAGTATCGCGTGGCCGCCCAGGACGCCGATGGCGATCCGCTGACATACTCGTTCACCGGCACCCCGCCGGAGAACATGAGCCTGGATTCGGTGACGGGCGTCCTGACCTGGACCCCGAACGCGGCCCAAGTGGGCGACCACCCGGTGTCCATCACCGTGTCCGACAATCGGGACGGTGCCGTAACCCAATCGTTCACACTGTCCGTGGTGGTGCCGGTCTCGAACACGGCCCCGGTGATCTCCTCGCATCCGTCCGGTCCCGCCACCGTCGGCGTGCCGTACCAATACCGGGTGGAAGCGAGCGATCCGGATGGCGATCCGATCTCCTTCGCGTTGACGACCGCACCGGATAGCATGGTGATCGACCGGGCGACCGGTGCCCTCACCTGGACGCCGACCGCCGCACAGGTCGGCGACAATCCGGTGGTCATCGCGGTTTCCGACGGTCGCGGCGGGGTGACCACGCAATCGTTCGCGCTGCCGGTTGTCCCCACCAACGCGCCCCCGGCCATCACGTCCACACCGGTCGGCCCCGCTGTCGAAGAGCGGCCCTACGTCTACGTCGTCACGGCTACCGATCCGGATGGCGACCCCATCACTTTCTCGCTGACGACGGCTCCCGATGGGATGGCGATCGACGCCGCCAGCGGCGTGCTCACCTGGACGCCCGACGCGGACCAGATCGGTGACAACCCGGTGACCATCAGCGTGTCGGACGGCCGGGGTGGCGTGCGGACGCAGTCGTTCACGCTGCCGGTAGTGGCCGACACCCCGGAAACACCCAACGCAGCCCCGGTTATCACCTCGACACCGTTTGGGCCAGCCCGTGCGGGTTCACCCTACCGTTACGTTGTCACGGCCACCGATCCCGATGGCGATCCGATCTCCTTCTCGCTGACGACGGCTCCCGATGGGATGGCGATCGACGCCGCCAGTGGCGTGCTCACCTGGACGCCGGATGTCGATCAGATCGGTGATAACCCGGTGTCAATCGTCGTGTCCGACGGCCGGGGTGGCGTGCGGACCCAGTCGTTTACGCTACCGGTGGTGGCCGACACCTCGGAAACGCCCAACGCGGCTCCGGTCATCACCTCGACACCCGGTGGACCGGCCGTGGTCGGGTTCCCCTACACCTACCCAGTGACCGCGACCGATGCCGATGGCGACGTGCTGAGCTTCACGCTTGGAAACGCCCCGTCCGGCATGACCATCGACCCAACGACCGGCGTGTTGGCCTGGACCCCAACGGCCGCCCAGGTCGGTTCGTTCGCGGTTGTGGTACTCGTCTCCGACGGCCGCGATACCGTCTCCCAATCGTTCACGTTGCCGGCAATCGCCACCGACCGGCCACCGGCCTTCACTTCGACCCCGCCCGGCCCGGCGGAAGTGGGCGTTCCCTACCTGTACCGAGCGGTGGCCGTCGATCCCGATGGCGACCCGGTGATCTATACGCTCGTCGATGCCCCGTCCGGCATGAGCATCCAGGCGACGACCGGCGTCGTGACCTGGACACCCGATGTCGTCGGGGCCGCCACCTTCGTGGTGCGCGCGACCGCTCGTGGAGTCGCCGTCGATCAAACCGTCAGCCTAACCATCCAGGCATCGGGTGGACCGAATCAGCCCCCAGTCCTGAGTGGCATTCCGACCGGTCCGGCTATCGTGGGCCACCCCTGGACCTATACCCCAACGGCCACCGATCCCGACGGCGATACCGTCCACTTCGCATTGCCCGTTGGCCCGGCCGGGATGACCATCGACCCGACGACCGAAACGCTGACCTGGACGCCGGGTGCTGAGCAGGTCGGGGATCATACTGTCACGCTGCGTGCGACCGACGCGCGAGGAACCGCCGTCGAGCAGTCGTTCACCCTGCCCGTGGTAGCCGACCCGGCCCCGAACCGCTCTCCCGTCGTGACGGGCAATCCGCAGCAAGTCGCCACCGTCGGGGGACAGTATCAGGCCCAGATCACGGCCACCGATCCCGACGGCGATCCGCTCACGTTCACGGCCACGACCCTACCGGCGGGGATGACGCTCTCGGCCAGCGGCGTGTTGACCTGGACCCCAACGACCGCCCAGGTCGGCAGCAACCCGGTGTCGCTGCGGGTGAGCGACGGCCGGGGCGGCGAAGCCTCCGTCCAATATGCGATCACCGTCTCGTCGATCATTGCCGGGAATACGTCTCCGCAGTTCACGTCCACGCCCAACCTGTACGCCACGGTCGGTGCGTTGTACGCCTATGACGCCCAGGCGATCGACGCGGACGGCGACGCCCTCGTCTGGTCGCTGGATTCGGCCCCGGCGGGAGCCTCGATCCACCCGACCCTCGGCACCCTCCGTTGGACGCCGACGGCGGCCGGGCTGGGCCAGTTCGTCGTTCGCGTGACGGATGCGCGCGGGGCCTCGGTGACGCAGCGGTTCGGCATCGCGGTCGCCGGGGTCAACTCCGCACCGCTGATTACGAGCACGCCCATTACCCGCGCTGCGGCCAGCCAGGTGTACGCCTACGCGGTCGGGGCGTTCGATCCCGATGGCGACCCGGTGTCGTTCTCGCTAACAGCCGCTCCGAGCGGCATGACCATCAACGCGACCACCGGGCTGATCCGCTGGACCCCTGCGGCCGCGCTCATCGGCACGACGGCCGATGTCACCGTCCTGGTCTCGGACAATCGCGGGGGCTCACAACCGCAATCCTTCCAGGTGGCGGTGACGGCCTCGACGACCAATCGCGCCCCCAGCTTCACGTTCACTCCGAAGCAGTATGCGGTGTCCGGATCGACGTTCACCGATCTGGCCGTGGCGAGCGATCCCGACGGCGACCCGATCACCTATTCCGTCACTTCGGGCGGCGACCTGGGCTTCACGGTGAACCCCACGACCGGGGCGATTTCCTGGACCAACGTGCCCGCGATCCCGACGGGACAACCGTACTCCGACGTGGTGGTGGGCCTGCGAGTGACCGACAGTTTCGGGGCCGCGTCGGGCATCTCCTACGGCATCCGCATTCGCCCGGCGAACAATCCGCCGACGATCCAGGCCGTCACCACCACCACGGTCACGACCGGCGCGATCTACACCTACGACGTTCTCGCCGCCGACGCGGACTTCAACAGCGGCTTCGGGGAATCCCTGACTTATTCGGTGAATTCCACCGGCCCCATGACCATCGACTCCCTGCGCGGCACGCTCCGTCTGGACGCGACCGGCATGGCCACCGGCACCGAATTCCCGGTGACAGTGACCGTTACCGATGCCGCCGGGGCTACCGCAAGCACCGGCTTCACCCTGCGGGTCGTGGCCGACACGACGGCCCCGGTCGTGCGGCTGACCGTCAGTCCGGACGCCACCGAGGTGGACGTGGGTATGCCGATCACCGTTCGGGTGACAGCCACTGACAACATCGCGGTGGCCGGCGTTTCGCTCGAAGCCCGCGTGAACGATGGTCCGTGGCAACCGATCACGCTCGACAGTTTTGGTCGGGGCACGCTCACGCCCACCGAGCCGGGCACCTGGGAGCTGCGGGCCGAAGCCACCGACGGGGCAAACTCGACGGCGACCACGCGCACGTTCGGCGTGACGGACCCGTCCGTTGACCGGCCCACGGTCTCGCTGTCCCCGCTGTCGAGTGACGGTCGTGTTCAGGCCCCGACGGCCGTTTCCGGCTCGGTGGCCAATGCCACGAACGGCGGCAGCCTGACCTGGAAGTTGGAAGCGATCCCGAGCAATGGGTCGGGCAGCGTCCGTGTCGTGGCGACAGGCACCGGAGAAATCAGCGGCCACCTGGGCGATTTCGACCCGACCATCCTGGCCAACGGCGTCTACACGCTGCGGCTCACGGCCACGAACTCCGGCGGGACCAGCACGGCGGAAGTCTCCGTCGAAGTTGCGGGTGCTCTCAAACTCGGCAATTTCACCGTCGCGTTCACCGACCTGTCGATCCCCGTGGCGGGCATCCCCATCACCGTCACCCGCGTCTACGACTCGTTGGATGCTGGGAAAGAAGGCGACTTCGGCTACGGCTGGCACCTCGAACTCGGCGGCTACACGATCACCGCCGACTCTTCGACGCTCGACAACTACGGCGGCTTCCGACGCGGCACGCGGGTTTCGGTCCGGCGCCCCGACGGCACGACCGACGGGTACACGTTCGACCCGCAGCCCGGCACCACGCTGTTCGGTATCGCGCTCGATTACCGGCCGTATTTCCGCCCCGATTCGGGTGTGATCAACCGACTCTCCGTCGATCCGGTGAGTCTGTCGCAGATCGCCGACGGCGAGTTCGTGGTCCTGGACGACTACGGCAACCTCAGTTACAACCCCGCCCGGTTCGGTGGCGTCTACGAAGTGACCGAGCAGGGCGGCCTCGTCTACACCGTCGATGCCCAGACCGGTGCATTCGCGAGCGTCCAGGATCGCAACGGCAACGAACTGACGTTCACCGATGAAGGGATTGTCTCGAATCGCGGCGTGGCCGTGACTTTCGAGCGGGACTATCGCGGCCGAATCACGGCCATCACCGACCCGCGCGGCAACAGCCTCCGCTACACCTACGACGCGGCCGGGAACCTCGTGTCCGCCGTGAATCGAGCGGATGAATCGCTCGGCAGTTACGAGTACCTTGCCGACCCCGCCCACTACCTGTCGGCGATTTACGACGCGAAGGGAGCGAAGGCCGTCGGGGCAAGCTACGACGCCGCGACTGGTCGGTTAACGGCCCTGGAGGATGCTGCTGGGGAATCGGCCACGTTCGGCTATGCGATCAGCACGGACCCGAACGTCGCCGAACGCGCCACGCAAACCGTGAGTGTGCCGAGCACGCAGCATCCGGGCACGGACGCCACAACCACGGTGGCTCTCGACGGGCAAGGCAATGTGACCCGGACAGTGGATCCCCTGGGGCGGGTAACGCTGAGCACCTACAACGCCCTGCACCAGCCGCTCGAAGTCCGGCAAGTCGTGGGCGAGGTCGATTCGCCAGAGAACGGTGAAACCGACGATCTCGTCACCACGACTGTCTACGACTCCGTGGGCAATCCCATCACCGTGACTGCCCCCGGCGGAGCAGTGACCAGGACGGTGTACGATTCTCACGGTTTACCCACGTCCGTGATCGACCCACTTGGCAATCCGACCTATCTGAGTTACGACAGCCACGGGAACCTGCTGTCCACGCGGTCGGCCGAGGGGGTGGTGAGTGCATTCGCTTACGATTCGCACGGCAACCTAACGTCGGTCACTCGCGGTGACGCAACCAGTACGATGACCTACGATGCTCAAGGGCGCGTGGCCTCCACGGTTGATCCGAGCGGCAACATCACGACATACGCCTACGACGCGAACGGCAACCGTACCGGCACGACACGGACTTGGACGAATCCCGACGATCCACTGGATATCCGCACGCTGACCACCAGTGTGGTCTACGACGGCAACGACCGGGTGCGGTTCAACACCGATGAGTTGGGGAATGTCAGTGAAACCCGTTACGATGCTTTGGGGCGGGCATTCCAGAGCGTCGATTCGTTGGGGAACGTGACCGAAACGGTCTTCGACGAACGCGGCTTGGCTGTGGAGGTACGTTCCGCTGATGGCACGATCAGCCGTACCGCCTATGATGCCCAGGGCCGAGCCATCTACAGCACGGACACCTTCGTCCCAGGTCAGGCGACTGTCCGGGGCACGCACACGGTCTATGATGATGCCGGCGAAGTGGTCCGCACTGAGCGCTTAGATGGGCTGGTGATCGACATCACAGTCGACGGCCAGGGGACCGGCATCGCGACCGTGTCCTCGGTTGGCACAGTGCTGTCGGCCAGCGAGACGAAATACGATGCCTTGGGCCGGGCCTATTGGACCCGCGATGCCGCCGGGCTGGAATCGACGACCTATTTCGATGCGGCAGGCCGAGCGTACAAAAATGAAACGAAAGTCAGTACCACCGAGACGCTGACGACCTGGACCGAGTTCGACGCGGCAGGCCGGGTAGTGGCGAGTTACGATGCGGCCGGAGTGCCGACCTACACGACGTATGATGCCGACGGCCGTGTGACGAAGA
Source organism: Bacteroidales bacterium (assembly GCA_026931725.1). Taxonomy (GTDB): domain Bacteria; phylum Planctomycetota; class Planctomycetia; order Gemmatales; family Gemmataceae; genus JAIXLE01. The sequence goes on along the minus strand of JAIXLE010000230.1, from coordinate 11,877 downwards.
TCACGTTCGCCGACGGTTCCACGCAGCAAACCGGCTACGATTCCCAGGGGCGCAAGGCGTTCGAGATCGATGCGGTCGGCCAACAGACGGACTACGGTTACGACTCACTGGGCCGCTTGGTCACAGTGACGTTGCCGGCCGTGACGGATGCAAAGACTGGACTGACGAGCCGGCCGGTGTTCACCTATGGCTATGACAAGTACGGCAACCAGGTGACGATCGCCGATCCCTACGGCCGCGTGACGCAGTTCCACTTCGACGAGTTCGGTCGCTCCACGGGCCGCACGCTGCCAGCCGTCGATGGCGTCCGGGCGAACGAGTTCACGGTTTACGACAAATATGGCAACGTCGATTACAGCATAGACTTCAACGGCCAGAAGACGGACCGCGTCTACGACTATAACCTCAGCGCCGACGGCAAGGGTCTCGGCCGCCTGGTGGAAGTGCGGTATTACGAGACAGGGGTCGCAACGCCATCTATCACGATGGCGTACACCTACGATGCGTTGGGTCGACGCGACACCTTGACCGAAACCGCGGGTCCGACGGTGCGAGTCACCGATTACGATTACAACGTCGACGGGCAAATCATCACGATTACGTCGCCGGAAGGGATCATTCATTACGAGTACGATGCCGTTACGGGTCGGCAGACCGCCATGTGGACCTCGGCGACGAGGATCGAGTACGGTTATGATGTGTTAGGTCGAATGACGACTGTAACCGAGGTGATGCGGAACGGTGCGACGCTGAGCGACCCACAAGTGACGGCGTACACCTACACTGCGGTCGGACAGATCGACACAGTTACGGTGACATCCGGCAGCGACGTGTTGCGACAGACGACTAACGAATACGATTCGCAACGCCATTGGCTCACCGGCATCGTGAATGAGGATGGCGCTGGCAGCCTGCTGTCCTCGTTCGAATACACCCGTCGTGCAGATGGGCAGATCACATACGTCTCGGAACGGGTTCAGCAACCGGATGGTTCTATCATCACAGGAACTACGTCCTACACCTATGATACGCTGAACCGGTTGATCCTGGAGGAATACGATGGGGCAGAGGTCGGATCGGATTACACCATTGATTATGGCCTGGATTTAGTAGGCAATCGGTATGCGAAGACGGTGACGAACGAAGGGGAAACTCCGGTCACGACGACCAGCGAGTACGACGATCGGGATCGGCTGACAGTCGAAACGACCGGGTCGCAGGTGGTCGAGTACACCTACGACGCGAACGGGTCTTTGACAATGAAGTTGGGCGGCGACGAAGTCACGTCCTACGACTGGGACGCGATGGGCCGCATGGCATCGGCTACGGTGACCACGGACGGGGTCAAGACGACGAACGGCTACCGGTACACGGCGGACGGCATCCGGGCGGCCGTGACCGACGGGGCGGTGACGACGCGGTACGTGGTGGACCCGATGTCCCCGTCGGGGTACGCCCAGGTGGTCGAGAAGTGGTCGAGCGAGGCGAGTGGTGAACCAGTGCTGCTGGAGAGCACGGTGTACGGGCTGGGGCTGGACCCAGTGAGCCAGTATGTGAGGGACCAGGGGACCGGACTGTTCCTGCCGGACGGACACAGCGGCCCCCGGCAGGTGATCGATGGCAGCGGGGCCGTGCTGCTGGTGCAGCGGTGGGACGCCTACGGGAACGTGATGGCGAAGGCGGGGACGTTCGCCACGGACGTGACGTACCGCGGCGAGCGGGCGAACGGTATCGGAGGCGGCATCTACCTGCGGGCTCGGATGTACGACCCGGCGAGCGGGCGGTTCGGGTCGGTCGACCCCTACTCGGGGAACTACGGGAACATCCTGGAGGCGATGCGCTATGGCTACGCCGGGAACAACCCGGTGGCCGGGATGGACCCCACAGGTCGGAGCTTATCAGCATCTGTAGGCATCAGCGCCGGAGGGTTTTCAAGCTCACTGTCAGCACTCGGGACGATCTCCCTGCAGGTCATTTCAGTGCTGAACACTGCGATTACGGTCTACAATATCGCCGACACGGTCTTTCAGCTTGTAAACAATGTAGTTATACCTCTCGCGCAGGGGAACGGTGGGTTTGGCGGGCAAGTCAACTTGGCAGCAGCCAATAGTGCCGTGCAGCAGGCCATCAAGGATCTGGGATCGGCCAGTCTTTCTTCGGCAGTGGATAACCTTCGCAGGAACTTGCCACGGATCATGGCGGAAGTCACACAGGCATGGATCTCTACTCTCGTGAGTAAGTACAAGAGCACGCGTAGCTGGCTTGTGTACCTCCCAACTCCAATCGTGAACCCAGGCATCACTATCGACATCCCAATCCCTGGCGTAACTCTTGCCAACAAGGGGGTTTCGCTTAGCATGGATGGACGTGGTGGATCGCTAACCGGAGCCGGTCTAGCTACAACCATGCCAGGAACGAAGCGGCGACTTCAGTTCTGGAGGATGGATTACCATCCGATGCATGCGCCTAAGCCCGGCAATGTTGAGTCGGTGTGGTCTGACGGGCCTTTCCATTACCACGTGGTTTTTCCTAACTATTATGGTCTGTGATGACATAATGGCGGTGGAAGGCGCAATGCAAATTAGGAGGCGTGCAACTCTCGCCGTGACGCGGCTAGTGATATCATTACCGGATGTCGACAAGGGCTAATTTGTCACCGCGGCAAAGCGAATAGCATGGTGCGTGCATGAGTTCGGACCTCTTGTTTTTGCTGCATGCTTTCTCAGCTCGGTATTTCGAGAATGCCGAGTGTTCGTCGCTCAGCTATCCTCTCCACATGGATATCGGTGGACATGTGGGATACTACGTAGCTGATGGCCCCAAGGACGCTGCATACGCAGTTCTTACATACCTATTAAGTGTTGAGCGGCAGTCTCTGGCAGACGCAGATGCGACATCGCTCCGCGTCATAGAGTGTATCGAATGTGTAAACGAGTACGTATCGTCGATTGACGGTATTCGGTTGTTCTGCGCGACATCTTGCGATGATGTAGACGGTTCACCTACCGCGCTAGGTGGCATGTGGCTAGTCATAGCTCTACTTTGCGGGTTACTTGTCCGCGAACAAGTGGCGATCCGCAAAAACATTACAAGCTCAGACGAGATCATACTGAAGTATTTGACGAAATAAGTATCGTGCAGGGTTGTGCGTACCGAAAATGCCACTCTTGCAGCCGAGAGCAACGAAATCTGCCACCATGACAGTTTGGGCGTAAGCGATTGCGATAACAAACAGGCGACTATTTGTACAATCGCAAATTCCGAGAGTTGTTGCGGTCGCTGTTTGCGTGAAAACATGATCTGGCACGTACCGTCTGCGCTGCGATTCCGAGTCAATCGCCAATACGTCGAAGACGATTCGCAACGCCATTGGCTCACCGGCATCGTGAACGAGGATGGCGATGGCAGTCTGCCGTCTTCGTTTGAATACATCCATCGCGTAGATGGACAGACTACCCATGAATCCGAGTCGGTGAAACAGCCGGATGGATCGTTCATCACAGGGACAACTGATTATATTTATGACGCATTGAATCGACTGATTAAAGAGACATACGACGGATCTGTGGCGGGAACGGATTACACCATTGATTATGGGCTGGATCTGGTCGGCAATCGGATTGCGAAAACGACTACCAACGAGGGCGAATCTCCGGTCACAACGGTCAGCGAGTATGACGAGCGAGATCGGTTGATGATTGAAACGATTGGATCACAGCAGGTACATTTCACCTACGATCTGAATGGCTCTTTGACAACCAAGACAGGTAGCGATGAGACGACCGTCTTCGACTGGGACGCGGCGGGGAGAATGTTGTCGGCCAGCGTCACCAAGGATGACGTGACAACCACGAATGGGTACGCCTACACCGCAGACGGCATTCGCGTCAGCGTAACCGAAGGCGAGACCACAACGCGGTATGTGATCGACTCACTTTCGCCGAGCGGATATTCGCAAGTTGTTGAGAAGTGGAGTTCGGGCGAGAACGGTGAACCCGTGTTGCTGGAAAGCACGGTGTATGGGATTGGGCTGGACCCGCTGAGCCAGTATCAACCAGGTGGAGCGGTGCTGTTCATTGGCGATGGACACAGCGGACCGAAGCAGGTCGTGGATGGCAGCGGAGCCGTGTTGTTGGCGCAGCGATGGGATGCGTTCGGGAACGTGATGGCGAAGGCGGGCGTGTTTCTGACGAACAACGGGTATCGGGGTGAACGAACCGACGGACTGACAGGCGATCTGTATTTGCGGGCACGAATGTACGACCCGGCGACTGGGCGATTTCGGTCGATGGATCCGTTCGGTGGGAACTATGGCGATCCACATCAAATGATGAGGTATGGATATGCTGGAGGGAATCCTGCGTGGGGAATCGATCCAAGTGGGACTAATCTTGCGGTCTCTATCGGCGTGGTGAGTTTGACGATTGCCAGTTTATTAGTCGTCACGTCGTCTACGGGGATATTAGATTACGGTATATCCAAACTGACAGGTGATCCATCCGTTGGGTTTTCAGCGACTACAGCAAAAGATGGGCCGATATATTATGCAGGGAACGAGAAGCAGAGAATTGGACCGGAAGGGATGGGTCCACTGAAGTTGATTGACCAGCAATGGACACTTGTAGGAAAATGGCAGATGCAGTTGAAGCGAGATTTCGGAACTTTAAGCGGAGAGTTGGGGCATGCGTGGATAGTATTTACAAACGTTGACAATCCCAATGAAGTACACATTTTTTCAAGATGGCTCAAGGGTGCTGGTGATTCAGGAGTGAGCGCAGTTACATGGAATCTACCCAAGGACATAAAACGCAATCGCGAAGTGTCAGCTTATACTACAACTACAGAGGTTGAAAACCCATACATCTACGGCGGAGACGGCTATAGTTGGAATTTATTTACCTGTGGATCATGCGATACATATTCAACATTTATATGGAACAAAAACTCGGCGTTATATATTGATTATCAACCATCTCTTGTGTTGCCAGCATTCTCGTCGTTATGGAATATATTTTCTCCACTAGAAATACTCACCCATCCCCAACGATGGTAATCGTGCTATGCTACTGAGATGGCTTCGATATGTCATGTGTATCGCAGTGCTTGTGTACGGCATCTGCGCGGTTTGCCTCTTGTTGTTGGAGCTTTATAAAAGATCCAACAACGGTGATATCGCCACAATGCTACTCTTGGCAATAGCTTTGATCATTCCATTTGTAATCATGTCTTTTAGTGTATATTACATCGACATCGGCATTAATTATTTGATGAGTTGTGGCGGCATCGCAATTTCCGTGGTGTTTGTATCTTGTTGGCTTTCCAGTACGGCGAATTCAGATACTGAATACGTATTGCAATTTTTCCAGAATATTATATTTATGTATATTATATCAATTGTCTATATTGTGCCATTGGTGAACAGTGTTATTTCAAAGAATATCGGTCGCCGTCCTGTGCAAAAATGTTGTCGCGCGTAAGTCGTTGCTGGTTTTGCAACTGGCGTGAATCCGATGAGATTGCGATGTCGCAAAACACGACGAATTTGCAGGTTTGGGACAATCATCGTACCAACACAAACCGAACTTGGACGAATCCCGACGATCCGCTCGACGGGGCGCACGTTGCCGAGCGTGGCTGGCGTGCTGGCGAATGAGAGTACAGTTTATGATCAATATGGCAACGTCGATTACAGCATCGATTTCAATGGCCAGAAGGCGGATTACGTCTATGACTACGACCGATCTTTAGATGGCACGGGATTGGGGCGATTGGTCGAGATTCAATACTTCGCGGAGGGAGCCACAACACCAGCCATCACGATGGCATACACGTATGATGCATTGGGCCGCCAAGACACCGTGACGGAGACAGCCGGCTCGACGGTGCGAGTGACGGATACCGATTACAACATCGACGGGCAAATCATCACCATCACATCGCCGGAAGGGGTCATCCATTACGAATATGATCCGGTCACAAGCCAGCAGATGGCCATGTGGACCTCGGCATCGCGAGTCGAATACGGCTACGATGCGTTGGGGCTGACCGTGAGCGTGAGCGAGGTTGTGCGAAATGGTGAGACGCTAACCGACCCACAAATCACGAGTTACACCTATACCGCGGTTGGACAGGTCGACACAGTCACGGTGACATCCGGCAGCGACGTGTTGCGACAGACGACTAACGAATACGATTCGCAACGCCATTGGCTCACCGGCATCGTGAATGAGGATGGCGCTGGCAGCCTGCTGTCCTCGTTCGAATACACCCGTCGTGCAGATGGGCAGATCACATACGTCTCGGAACGGGTTCAGCAACCGGATGGTTCTATCATCACAGGAACTACGTCCTACACCTATGATACGCTGAACCGGTTGATCCTGGAGGAATACGATGGGGCAGAGGTCGGATCGGATTACACCATTGATTATGGCCTGGATTTAGTAGGCAATCGGTATGCGAAGACGGTGACGAACGAAGGGGAAACTCCGGTCACGACGACCAGCGAGTACGACGATCGGGATCGGCTGACAGTCGAAACGACCGGGTCGCAGGTGGTGAGCTACACCTACGACGCGAACGGGTCTTTGACAATGAAGGTGGGCGGTGGTGAAATTGCGTCCTACGACTGGGACGCGATGGGCCGCATGGCATCGGCTACGGTAACCACGGACGGCGTCACGACGACGAACGGCTACCGGTACACGGCAGACGGCATCCGGGCAGCCGTGACCGACGGGGCGGTGACGACGCGGTACGTGGTAGACGGGATGTCGCCGAGCGGGTACGCCCAGGTCGTCGAGAAGTGGAGTTCCGGTGAGAGCGGATCGCCGGTGCTGCTGGAGTCGACCGTGTACGGTCTGGGGCTCGATCCGATCAGCCAGTACACACAGGCGACCGGGGCTGGCCTGTTCCTGCCGGACGGGCACAGCGGCCCCCGGCAGGTGATCGATGGCAGCGGGGCCGTGCTGCTGGTGCAGCGGTGGGACGCCTACGGGAACGTGATGGCGAAGGCGGGGACGTTCGCCACGGACGTGACGTACCGCGGCGAGCGGGCGAACGGTATCGGAGGCGGCATCTACCTGCGGGCTCGGATGTACGACCCGGCGAGCGGGCGGTTCCGTAGCATGGACCCGTTCGGCGGGAACTACGGGAACCTCACCGAGGCGATGCGGTACGGGTACGCGGGCGGGAACCCGGTTGGGGGCATGGATCCGAGTGGCATGCTCATTGCGGCAACTGTGGGTCTACTCGGTGGTATCGCTCTCGGAACGAAACTCCGTACAGGAGACGCATCCGCCAAGCTAAGCGTACTCGGTTATACCCTCAAGCTTGGGATCAGTAAATTCACCGCCTATGCGGCTCTGCCCGCGTTGGGATACTACGGGGGGTTGTTCTTTGAAACTCGCGTGTGGTCCCTGTTCACGATCGGCCGCTTCGATGGGGCCAACGTTTTATTCGTAACAACGAACGGTGAGAGTATCTACGCCGCCGCCAAGGGGCCCGCCATAAAGGCTAAACTTAATGAGATTAACTCCTCCGGGAAGAAGATTCGTGAATGGCGAGTAACTGCCCACGGAGGGTCGTCGGCAATGCAGTTGAACTCGACGGGTATACCACTCAAGTACGGCCTCGGCAATAAGATCTTCACATACGAACCTGATGGCGAATACATCATGGCTTCGGGGGGACAGATAATCCTTGGTAGCACACAGGGTGAGGCAGTCGTAGATATAACCAGCGATCTGAATAATGCACTCGCTCCGGACGGTGTGATTGTCGCCAATGGCTGTATTACCGAAGAGTTTGCCAGAGGGGCCAGCAACGCACTGCAAGGGAGAATGGCTTGGGGCACGGATCGATTATCACTTCGGATTGCCGACGACACTGTGCTCGGCAAGTGGAAGGCCTTCAAAAATGGACAAGCACTCTCCGAATGAAATACTGATACATCAAGAAAACGTGACATTTACAACCGTCATGGCGGTTGTTTATGTTGCATTAGTCTGTCGAGGATCCTCCAACGCAAAGGAATTCCTCATCATCGGAGGAATACTCATGTTGTGCATTCCATTCCTGCGTTGCCAGGCACGTATTATTGCCATCGTGATCGCGATGGGCTTTTTCGTGTCGGGCGGGTTTGACTGGCTACGTGGCTAAATGGGCGTAAGCGTACGGTGGGAAGACGTCTTGCGGGGCGGGGTACGATCGGGGCTCCCATACCCTTGAGGAGCCGACCCCGTGTCCGATATCTGCGACGCGAACCTGCACTGGCTGACGGGGGTGGAGAACCGGGATGGCAGTGACACCGTGCTGTCCGCGTTCGCGTACACTCGCCGGGCCGACGGGCAGGTGGTCCGGGTGGACGAGAGCGTCACGCAACCCGACGGCAGCGTGCAGATGGGGGTGGCGACGTTCACGTATGACGGACTCGACCGGCTAACGAAGAAGCAGTTCGACGGATCGGTCACCGGAAGCGACTACACGATCGAGTACGGGTTGGATTTGGTGGGCAACCGGTACACGAAGACGACCACGACCGAGGGCCAGGCTCCCGTTGTCACCGAGAGCGTGTATGATGCACGAGACCGGCTGATGTCGGAAACGGCCGGGTTGGAGGTGGTGAGCTACACCTACGACGCGAACGGGTCTTTGACAATGAAGTTGGGCGGCGACGAAGTCGCGTCCTACGACTGGGACGCGATGGGCCGCATGGCGTCGGCCACGGTGACCGAGGACGGGGTCACGACAGCGAATGGGTATCGGTATACGGCCGATGGTATTCGCGCGGCCGTAATTGACGGGGCGGTGACGATGCGGTACGTGGTAGACGGGATGTCGCCGAGCGGGTACGCCCAGGTCGTGGAGAAGTGGAGTTCCGGTGAGAGCGGCGAACCGATCCTGTTGGAAAGCACGGTGTATGGGATCGGACTGGACCCGGTCAGCCAGTATGTGAGGGACCAGGGGGCGGGACTGTTCCTACCGGACGGCCACAGCGGGCCAAGGCAAGTTGTGGACGGGGCGGGTGCGGTGCTGCTCGTTCAGCGGTGGGATGCGTTCGGTAACGTGGTGCAGAAGGCCGGGGCATTCGTCACGGACGTGACGTACCGGGGCGAACGGGCGAACGGCCTCGGCGGCGGCATCTACCTGCGGGCGCGGGTGTACGACCCGGCGACGGGGCGGTTCGGGGCAATGGACCCGTTCGGCGGCAACTATGGCGATGTGTCACAGGCGATGCGATACGGGTACGCGGGGGCAAATCCGGTCTGGGGGATGGACCCAAGCGGGCGAGAATGGTCGATCGGAGGGCTACTGGGTGGTTTGGGGGGCATGATGGCACGTGTTGCCATCCCAACACCGTTTGTCGGCTTGGCGGGTGGAACTGCATTGAAAACTTTGGTAGTGGCCCGAGGTGGGGGATTGTGCTAGGATAGGGATATGCAAAATACCAGCCATTCCATGTCTCCATTGCCCCCTTGTCCCAAGTGCCAATCGGTCCATGTGGTCCGCAATGGACCCAACGCCGCCGGCACCCCGACGTTCCTTTGTCGGACCTGTGGTCGACGATTTGTCGCGTGTCCCAAAACCAGTCCCGTGTCCGATGAGACCAAGGGGCTGATCCGCCGACTCTTGGGCGAACGGATGAGTCTGCGCGGGATCGCTCGGGTAACCGGTGTGTCCCGGTCCTGGCTCCAAGGGTTCGTCAACACCCTGTACCGGGACGAGACGCCGCACCACCCCGGTCCGCTAAAAAAAGACGGGCAAGCTGGTGATCGAGGCCGATGAATTGTGGAGTTTCGTCGGTAAAAAGGGGGAAGTCTGGTGGGTCTGGGCGGCGTTGGACGCGGACACGCGGCAGGTCGTGGCAATGGTCGTTGGGGACCGATCCGAGGCCACAGCGCGGGATTTGTGGGAGGCACTCCCGGACGAATATCGGGACGGAGCCATTGTCTGTACGGACTTCCTGGCTCAGTATCGGGCGGTGGTCCCGGAGGAGCGGCATGCCCCGGGCGGGAAGGACTCTGGACTGACCGCGCACATTGAACGATTCTGGTGTACGCTCCGTCAACGGTGTGCCCGATTCGTGCGGAAGACGCTATCTTTCTCCAAGTGTCCCAAGAACCACATCGGTGCCCTGTGGTACTTCGTACGACTCTACAACATATCCCTTATGTAGGGCCACTACCAAAACTTTGGTGGTGCGAGCCTATATAGGCACGATGTCCTCCGCCTTGACTATGGGGATTCTCAATCACTATGCGTATCGGCTATTTGATGAACTCCAATTGCTTCGATATGCCGTCAATAAAAGCACGATTCCGCAGGTGAGTGCGCTGTCGCCTGAAATTCATGCAATCGCGTCAAAGATCTACAACTATGCCGAGAACTATAAATTCAACGTGATGGCCAGCCCCGTTCTATCGCAACTTGGCGCCATTGCAACGCTTGCGAATATTAACGATGGAGTTGGCATGATACTTAAGGCTGTCAGCGAAGTTGAGGAGATTGCTAGCAAAACACTTACCAAGGCCATTCCCGGGACAAGTATAACCCTAGATATTCACGAAGTTTCCGTCGCCACCTATTTGCTTCTCGGATATTTCTCATCCAGCGCATCTCCGATCGATCCTCCTCAAGACATTAGTCATGCCCGCAAAGCAATCGAATATATAAATGAAGGCAAAACCGGCGAGGCAGCCTTTGAAACAATTCGATTCGTCAGACAACTGCGTGAGTACGGTTCAGTACATTTTTCTCAGCCATTGGCGCCCCTGACCTAGGTCGTGTTGACAAATTCTGGGCAATTTGGGTAGGCATCCCCGCAGGATAGTGAACTTAGAGGAGCGGATGTACACCAGCCAGCACGATATATCAGACGAACGTTGGTCCCGAATTGAGGAATTGCTGCCCGGCCGTTCGGGGCAACCGGGCCGCGTCGCCAAGGACAATCGGTTGTTCATCAATGCCATGCTCTACATCGCCAAGACGGGATGCATGTGGCGAGATTTGCCCGCCATATATGGCCCCTGGGACACAGTATATCATTGATATAATATCTGGCGCGAGAAGGGCCGCTGGTCGGCCCTTCTCGCGGTTCTCCAAGACCCCGACCTGGAATGGTTGTTGATCGACAGCACCGTAATCCGGGCCCACCAGCATGCGGTGGGGATGAACACGGGCGGGGCGACCGAGGACCTGGGCCAGTCCCGGGGCGGGTTCAGCACGAAGATTTCCGCGAGTTTCGACGAGTTGGGCAACCCGGTGGCGTTCCACCTGAGCCCGGACGCCGACGTGACCCATGCATCGGCTGTGATCGGGGACCGGCGGCCAGCCGCGGTGATCGCGGACAAAGGATATGATAGTGATGACTTCGTGGCATCATTGAACGCGAAGGGGATCGAGGCCGTGATCCCATCGCGGAAGAATCGGAAGGAGCCGCGGGCGTATGATAAGGCGTTATACAAGGAGCGAAATAAGGCTGAGCGAGGGTTCAATTTGTTGAAGCAATACCGTCGGGTCGCGACGCGATACGAGAAGCGGTCCCGGAACTTCCTCGGCATGGTGCTTGCTGCATCGATCATAATATTGCCCAGATGAACGACGGCAAGATTACCCAGTCGCATGTGGATTGCCCAGAACTTGTTAACACGACCCGGTATCGTCACTATACAAATAGGTTATTTGACAGCATGGTCCTCAAAAATATAGGCGTTCTATTGCTATCTAGCTGCTGGTACGCCCCTGCTCTTGTAAATATCATTTACTGGGCTATTCTTGGAAAACTCCCAAGACACCTGTGGGTATGCCTTGTACTTTCGGCCATTCTAACACCACAGCGCGGGTTGTCTCCCACACAATAGAATAGTCATCAGGAGG
>JAIXLE010000093.1 GCA_026931725.1 Bacteroidales bacterium | reverse complement strand
GATACACCCCCATCCGTGAACCGAACGCCACCCATTCGTCGCCGGTCTGCGGGAGGTTGCCATTCGTGGAGCCGAACGTGATCAGGGCGAGGCTTCCCAGTATGAGGAGTACGCCGGTAATCCCGCACACACCAAAACCTGGGAGAACGAAGACTTCCATCATCAAAAGAACGAGGCCCAACAGGAACAGCAACCCGGCCAGAACGGCGACCTGCCCGCTGAATTGCGTGTGCGCCCAGAATACCAGGATAAAACAGAGAGCGGAGATAATACCGGGAATGGCCGTGCCCGGCACCTTCATTTCGAGAATCAGGCCGATGAAGGCGATGACCACGAGCAGCGTTGTCACGGGGGCTTGTTTCAAGAACTCCGCGAAACGATCCAGCCAAGCGGGGGTCGCATCGCGGACACGGTCGGGCGCGATGCCATACTTTGTGTACATTTCGTCGGGGTTGCGGGAGGCAATCGCATACCGGGCAAACCCCAGTTCCTCCGCTTGCGTGGCGGTGAGTTTGAGCAGTTGCCCTTTGGGTTTGATGGTTTTCTCCAGCACCCACGCCCCATCACCTTCCTTGAGATTGTCGAATTCCGTTTTTGCCATGAGGCGGGAATGTGTGCGATCGTTGCGGGGGTGCGCCCGCACGATTTCCAAGTCGCGGTCGATCATCCCTTGCACAAGCAGAACCGGGTAGCCTTGTGCGGCGAGTTCTTGCAGGCTCGTTTGCCAGGCACCAAGATGATTCTGCTTGCCGGTGAGGTACGGCTCAAAATCGCCGATGATGGCTTCGGAGGCATCGGGGCCGCCGTCACTGCGTTTGCTCATCACAATTTCCGAACACCCCAGCGCGATGATGGCGGCAGTATCCGGGGCCGCATCCGGGATGAATGCCACGATCAGGACACGGTAATTCCGGGCACGCTGCCGGAGTTCGGTCGCCAAATCCAACGCGGCCACGAAATCGCCGCCACGGCATTCTAATTGCAGGAAGAGGATATTGCCCTTCTCCCGAACCACACGATCCAGCATCCGCAAGACCGATTCTTTCAAACCGGCATCGACCCGACCACGCAAGACATAACGGTACGCCACGGGTTCTCGCCCCGCGAGCCAGTCATCCCGCAGGGTGGCCGCGTTTAGACCGTACTGTTCGGCCAGTTGCTCCCGATTGTCCGCACGGGCCGTGGCCAAGCCCAGTTCGCGGAGTTGGCCCGCGTTCAACAAACCGATCCGCCCATCGGGGGCGGCGGAAAGTTCGTCCGTGTTCGTGACTTGCACGCCTTGTTTCTGGGCCGCGTCACGTTCGGCGAGGTGGAGATAAAAGTCGGCTCGCCCTTTCTGGCCCCGCCGCAGTTGCACACGGGGATCGAACATTTTGCGGATGACCGCGAAGTGCGCGGGGCGGTTCTTCCCCACGATTTCTTCATACGCGGCTTGCTCGGTCGCGGTGAGTTGCTCCGGGGGGGTAACGATTTCCCCCAGTTGTGCGGCATCCCCGACCACAATTTCTTTACAGGCGACCACGGGCAAGACGGTGTGCCCGGTGACTTTCCCATGAACGTAGGCCACCGTGGTCAGATCATGGAGACTCGCGATGTAATTGGCAAGCGTATAGTTTTCGCCGAACTCGGAGTGGGAAGTGGGCTTCTCTTCCGGGTTGAAATCGAAGACGACAAGGGACGGACGATCCGCACCCCATGAGCGAGCATCTTCGATCGCTTTTTTGATGCGTCCGACTGTGTCGCTGGTCAGTGGGGAAGGGATGGCAAACACTAACCCCGAGCGAGATGCCGCCGGTTGGGCGCTGAGCAATCCTTGCGTCCCGAGGCCGAGCGTGAGTGCCAGAATAAACCGGAAACCCCACCATGCCGGTGTTGTGAAAACGCGATGAACGGAAATCATCTCACAAAGTCCCTTCTCGGCACGCCGTGGACCCACGATTGTGAATGGGAACCCTCACGGAATGTTCGTGGATCACGGCTCCTGGACAACTGCAATTATACCGATTGAGGGAATTGGGGGCAAAATGTTATCGTGCGACAAACTTTCGGAGTAAGCCCGAGGCGGATCATGAGAATGCGTGATGTTTGATTATTTGATTCCGCGCACGATAGAATTTTGAAGCCATTCGCCACAGCGTGGGCCAATCTGAGCCAGCGGGAGGATCTCGGTACAAGCCTGTAATTCGGCGGCGGCTTTCGGCATGCCATAGACGACCGATGTGGCCTCATCCTGAGCGATGGTCAGCCACCCAAGTGATTTGAGTTGCAGTAAACCACGGGCTCCGTCGTTTCCCATACCCGTGAGTAGCACCGCAACCCCGGTTCCTTTCCAGTAGCGGGCCAGGCTCGCAAATAGGACATCAATGCTGGGCCGGTAGGAATAATGGGCAGGTTCTCGGTCGTATTGGAGCGATTGAGTCTGGTCAATGCGGAGATGGTCATCACCGCCCGCCAGATAGACCCGGCCCGGTTCGAGAGTCGTGTTTGCCGTGGGAACGAGGATCGTGCGTCCGGTTCGGCGCGTGAGCCAATCCGCGAGTCCCTGGGCGTAGTCTTCGCCGATATGCTGCACAATGATGACCGGCGTGGTGCAGGATGACCCCAAACCCGCCAGCACGCTCGCCAGGGCATCCGGGCCGCCCGTGGATGCACCAATGGCCAGCAGGGATGGTGCCCGCGCGGCGGATCCCCGCGGCAACGGGCGCGCACGCGGGGTCATCGGGGTGAGGGCCGACTGGGGGCCGTGGCGGAGTGCGAGTTTGGCCAATCGGGCCAGTAACGGTTCCGCCCCCACAATCGTTCCGCTAGGGCCAAGCGTGGGAGTGCGTACCACGTCCAACCCGCCCGCGCCGAGCGCTTCGTAAACCTGGGCATGATTCGCCCCGACACTGGCCGTGACCACCAGGATCGGGCAGGGCGATTGTCGCATGATCTGGCGAGTCGCACCGGCTCCATCCAGAACCGGCATGATGAGATCCATCAAGAGGACATCGGGCCGATCAGCGGCGGCTTGGGTCACGGCATCCGCACCGTTCACCGCTTCCCAGGCGACGCGATAGCCGGGCACGGATTCCACGACCCGTTTCAGCACGGTGCGAGCCAGAGCCAAGTCATTCACAATTGCAATACGCATAAGATAGGCCCGAACGGGAGCGCCGTTGGGTTTCCGAGCTGTACCTATTCGCCAATCAAGCCCGCCACGACCTCGACGAAGGAATCGTCGTGGAAGCTGCTCTTGATGAGATAATGATTCGCCCCGGCTTCCAGACCCCGGAGTCGGTCTTCTTCTCGATCCTTGTACGAGACGATGACAACGGGCAATTCCCGATACTTGGCATCATCGCGGATTCGCCGAACCAGTTCCAGGCCAGTCATGCGGGGCATATCCACGTCCGAAACCACCAGATCGAACGGCGCGGAACGTAACTTGTTCCAGCCATCGGCTCCATCCACGGCAATTTCCACTTCGTAGCCGCGTCCCCGGAGGATTTGACGCTGCACTTCACGCACCGTGATCGAGTCATCGACCACCAGCACCCGTTTTTTGACCTTTGCCCGGTGGGCTCCCGGATCGAACCGCCGCAGCGTGCCGGACTGAATGAATTGATCCATCGACCGAATCAGGTCTTCCACATCGGCAATCAGTACGGGAGAACCGTCATCGAGAATCGCGGCAGAACCGACATTCGGCACCTTCCCGAGCCGAGGGTCAAGTGGGCGAACGACCAAATCCTGCTCACCGCGGATGGCATCGACGACCAAACCGTAGCTCCCCGTGGCATCGGATAGAAGAACAATGGGCAGTTCTCCCCCGGCCGGTGGCGCTTGCACGGGAATATCGAACAGTTGCGAGGCCAGCACGAGGCCAACACTCTTGCCATCCACGGAAATGTATTGTCGATGCTGTAACGATTGTAATTCCGAGGTGGGAACACGCAAGAGACGGTCGATGCGATTGTGAGGGAAGGCATAGGGGTCGCCCGCGACTTCCACGAGCACGGCCCGGACCACGGACAGGGTCAACGGCAACATGAGATGGAAAGTCGTTCCCGTTCCCAATGTGGATTTGATCTGCACGGAACCGCCCACCTTGCGGACGGTATCCTGCACCACATCCAGACCCACGCCGCGCCCAGAAATCTCCGTGACTTGATTCGCGGTCGAAAAACCGGGCAGGAAGAGGAACTCCAACAGTTCCGCTTCCGTCATCCGGGCGGCCATCGCAGTGTTGGAGTGGCCACGATCCACGACTTTTTGCCGCAGGCGTTCGATGTCGATTCCCGCGCCATCGTCCATAATGGTAATCGAGAGCATCCCGCCACGGTGTCGGGCATCCAGGCGGATCGTCCCTTCGGGGAGTTTGCCCGTGGCCGCCCGGATGGTCGCCGGTTCGATCCCATGATCGACGGCATTCCGCAGGAGGTGGGTCAGTGGGGCTTCGAGTTTCTCCAGAATGTCCCGATCGACTTCGGTGTCTTTGCCGGTGATGTCGAGTCGGACCTGTTTTCCCAGGCTGCGGGCGGTATCACGCACCAAACGTGGGAACCCATGCGTCCCGTCCGCGAACGGTCGCATTCGGCTCACGATGACTTCCCGGTAGAGCCGGGAGTTCAAATCTTCTGCCTGGCCAGCGTGATTTTCAAACTCGCCGATGCGATCGATCAAGACCTGCTGACAACGCTTTGTCAGTCGGCGGGCTTCTTCCAGATTGTCATGCCAATCATTGGTGGAGTATTCCTGTGATGTCCAATCGAGCCGGGCCGTGATTTGATCTTGCAGTTTCTTCAACTCCAAGAGTGCCGAGGCAAACGGTTGCAGCCAGCGGGCCTGAACGAGCGATTCCCCCGCTAGGCTCATGAGCCGAGTCAGGCTTTCCGCTGTTACACGCACCACGGCCTCGGATTGATCGACACTGGGCGAAGGGGCTGGAGGAGATGGTGGCGCCAGTGGGGCCGTCGATTCCGGGGGTGAGACGGAAGCAGCCACTTCCAGAGCGGGTGACGCGGGCGGTGAGGAAGGCGGGGAAGTGGGAGACGGTGAGGAAGGCGGAGGCGATGCGGTAGGTTCGGCTGCGACAGCGGCAGTGGCCGTCCAAGCCGGATGTATGGGAGGAGGAGTTTCCCCACGCGCGATGGCGGCCATGCGGGAACGCAGTTCCCCGGCACGGGGGCTGTGCGTGGCCGCCCAGGCATTCGGGTCGTCCGCACCCAGCAAGGCGAGCAAGTCTGTCGCGGCGAGAAAGGTGTCGATTGCGGCCCCGGAGAGCGTGAGCCGCCCCGCTTGCACGGAAACGAAGAGATCTTCCAGATCGTGTGCCAGCCCCACAGCGGAATCGAGGCCGACAATCCGGCACGCCCCTTTCAAAGAGTGTGCAGCTCGCATCAGGGGTTCAACGCGGGTCGCATTCCCCGGTTCCCGTTCGAGTTCGAGCAACTGTTCCGAGAGTACCGCGGCGTGCGATCGCACTTCTTCACGAAACAATTCCAGCATCCGAGCTTCGACAATCAACGGCGGATGTTCTGGCCGTGCGGGTTCGGACAGTATGTCCGGTGGCGGCAATGGCGCGGACGCGGGGGAGGAGGCGGGTGGGGGAAGCGGGGGCGAGACAGACGGCGTGGAACGGGAGTTGTGGGGGGGCGGAATGGGAGCCGAGGGAGTAACCACGGCAGGAACCGGAGGTGCGGGAACTCCGCGCAGGGTCGCATTCCAGCGGGCGCGTTCCGATTCGGTGGCGGCAACCCAGGCGTGAGCGGGCATCGTTTCGAGCGGACTCAACAACGTGACCACCGCGTGTATGGTTTGCCGGGTACTCGGGTTGTTTGTGGTCTGCTCGTTGAGGAAGGCTTCCAAGTTCGTCAAAAGTTCGGCCACCTCGGCATGTCCCATAAGCCGTGCGGCACCCCGGAGCGTGCGGCACGCGGCCACCATCTCTTCCACGGTGGCGGTATCACCACGGTCGGCATCGCACGCCACCAACCCGAGCGACAGGGACGCTACGCCATTGCGTAGTTCCGCTCGGAACAGTTCGGCCAGCGGATCGGATTCAGAATCATCGTTCATCGCAGTTTCGTCCGCAGGATTTCAAAAATGCGTTCATCGTCGAGCAGGCCCACCGTGCGGTTGTCGCGGTCGAACACGCCCAACGAGAGGGCATGGAGCGATCGCCCCACCGTAGCGGGCGGGCGGCCCACGGACTGTATCGGGATCCGATGGACTTGATCGACCTCGTCGACCGGGAAGACCCAGCGTTCCACATCACGCCGTACAACCAACATTCTGCGTGTCGCGGATGGCGGCCCCTTCGTGTCGACACCGACGACCTTGGTCAAATGGGCGCAGAGGCAGAGTTCTCCCCGAATGTTGACCAACCCGGCCAGCATCCCGCTCCGGTGAGGAATCCGGCGAATCGGTTTGGGGTTCGTCACTTCGACCAGGGATTGCACATCCAGAGCCAGCCACTCTTCGGCGAGACGAAAGATCAGGACACCCGTTTGTTCGATGGGGGATTCATCGGCGGTTTCCGCAAGGCGTGCGGTCCACTCCTCGACGTAGCCGGGTGGCGAGGGCGCGTTGAGGAACTTGCGCCCAGCCGCTGAGAAAATGGGGCAGTTCTGACAGTGGCCGAATCGACGCAGTTCCGGGCAGGTGCGATCACCCCAAACGCCGATTTGATTCCAGCAACTCGGGGGCACATTGGATATGTCGGGGAGAACGGGCAACTGGGTCACGGCCGTTCCTCCTGGGTAAGTTTCCGAAGCCGTGCCCGTAAGTTCTCCGCTTGGGCGGTCTGCCCGGCGGCGAGAGCGACTGTCAAGGCGTGGATCAGGGCTTCGCGGTGATGGGGTTCCAGGTAGAGCGCTCGCCGCAGAGCCTCCGTGGCTTCTTCCAGGCGACCGCGTGCGTGGCAGATCACACCCAACAAGGCATAACCCTGTGCGGTGGGTGTTCGGGCCAACACGGCCTGACAGAGCGTTTCGGCCGCGCTCAGTTGCCCCGCATCCGCGAGGAGGCGGGCTTCATCGAGGCTCGGTTCCGTTACCGGATTCCCAACCACCGGGATCGGAGCGGTTCGGGGTGTCGGAAGCGGCACGGCGACTGGTGTCACTTGCCGTGGTAGCACGGGAGCCAAAATCACGGACCCCTGCGAACGCCGCGGCTCCGAAAAACGCGGCGGGACTCCGCTCGGCTGCGTTGAGGGGGAATATCGAAACAAAAACAACTCGCCCGTGCCGACGGTCAGAAACGGTCGACCGCTCAGCGCGGATGGCTCCGCGGAACCGACCGCGAGCAGTCCTTCGGGTAACAAGAGGCGTTCAATCTGGTTCAACGCTTGCCGTCGTGTCTCCGCAGTAAAATAGATGAGCAGATTCCGGCAGAGAACAATGTCAAACGGAGAGCCCAGGTTGGAAATCCCGTGGGGATCCAAGAGATTCCCGGTGTGGAACTGCACACGCGATTTGATCGCATCAGAAATGGTCCATGTTGTCTCTTGATTGCGAAAATAGCGAGCGCGAATCGCCGGGAGTATTTGCCGAAAGGCGAACTCCCGATAAACACCACGCTGGGCCGTGGTGATGGCTTGGGTACTCAAGTCCACACCCACGAGAACGTGGCGATTCGGAGGAACCTGAAGTTCCTGCAAGGCCATCGCCAGCGAATACGGTTCCTCACCAGTGCTGCACGGAATGGACAGAACCCGCACGATCCGTTTCGGGTCCGCATGGACGGCATCGCGGATGGTCCGCGCGAGATAATCGAACAATCCGGGACCGCGAAAGAACCAGGTTTCGGAGACGACAATCCGCTCGGCGAGCTTTTGCAATTCTGCCGGTTCGGTTTCCAGATATTCGCGGTAGCTGTTGGGTTCGGGCTTCTCGACAATCCGCATCCGCTCCTGGATCGCCTCGGCGATGGTGGAAGCACCGAGAGAATCCGGGTCCAACCCGATTCGTCGGGTCAGGTACTCTAGGATGCGGGCGTGGGCGGTCACGATCGTTCACCTGCGGTGGACGTGATCCATGCGAGTGCATCACGCGGGAGGAGTTGTTCCGGGTCGAGGATACGAATAATCCCGCCGTGGGAATCCGGGACAAGCGCCCCCATTGAGACACGACTCGCGGAATGGAGATGCTCGCGGTGCGGACTCGATTCCTCGGCAATCGTGATTTCCCGTAAGTCCGCGACTTGCGCGGCGAGTAAGCCGAGCAGCAAGTTGGCATGAGATTCCGTTTGGACGGTAATGAGAACGATTCGACTGCTCAATAATAAAGGACACTCGCCGTGCCCCGTCAGTTGGTGCAAATCCACCACGGGGATGACGTAACCCCGGTAAACGAAGACACCGGGATACCAATGCGGCGCACCAATCGTGGTACGCAAGCGGACACGGGGGATGACTTCTCGCACACGGCGAATGTCGAGTCCGACCGATTCGGGGCCGATCTGGAAGGTGAGAGCCAGCATCGTTCACCGCAACCGTTACGAGGGTGAGGAATCACACCTTGAAGAGCGCGATTTCCTTGTTCAGAGTTTCGATCGACTCCCGCAGATGTTCTGTCGCGCGATTGAATTCTTCGAGAGCCGCCGTCGTTTTCCGGGTACTCTCGGACATCACGCCCATCGCTTCGTTGATCTGTTCCGCGCCGGTCGCCTGATTCCGCATCCCTTCATTCACGAGGCCGAACCGATCGCTGAGGGCGGCGACTTCGGTAATCACCTGCCCGGTTTGCGTGTTCAGGTCGGCCACGCGGGTCACGCTGGTGCGGACTTCATCGCTGAACTTGTCCATCTGCATCACCCCCGCGGCGACGGCATCCTGCATCAGCTTGACGATGCTTTCGATGTCCAGGGTTGCCACGGCGGTCTGGTCCGCGAGCCGACGGATTTCTCGGGCGACGACCAAAAACCCGCGGCCAAACTCTCCCGCTTTCTCCGCTTCGATCGCGGCATTGATCGAGAGCAAATTCGTTTGATCGGCCACCTTCGTGATGGTGGTCACGACCATGTTGATACTGTCGGCTTTCTCCCGGATGGTGGCCAACTTCGCCGAGATACTGGCCGTGGATTCGACGAGTTGGCCCATCGTCTTTTCCATGTTGGATAGCCCGACCCGGTTGGCCGTGGCGAGTTCCGATGCTTGATCCGATCGACCATTCAGTTCATCCATCGTATTCGCCAGTTCTTTCCCGGTCGCGGAGATTTCTCGCACGGCGGCCGCAACCTGGGTGGTCGAACTTCCCAGATTGGCCACGAAGGCTTCCTGCGCCCGCGATGTCGCCGCGATTTGCGAGGCCGTTGCCAAAACCTGGAGGCTGGACTCTCGCACATTGGAAACGATGGACTGTATCTTGGCAATCATCGCGTTGATTTTTTCGGCCAGTTGCCCCAACTCGTCGTGGGAATCCACGGGAATGCGTGCAGTCAAGTCCGAGGCACCGCCGGCGAGTTCCCCCACCCGAGCATTCAGCATGTCCGTAGACCGAATGATACCGCGAGCCACGATGTACTTGTAGGAAGCCAGGAATAGGAGCGAAAGAATGCTCACGATGGACATAATCCTGCTCCAGAACCGTGTTTCCGCGAAGGCTTCCTCTTCTTCACGTTTGGAGGTATCAATTGTGAGCTGAATGTTCTTCTCGACAAGTTTGCGATGCTCCGCGAACAGAGGAATCAACCGTTTGACGAGAAGATCGCTGCGGGTCGCCTTCTGATCGGCTTTCGAGACGAGCGGCAAATACTCTTCCCGCGCCACCTTGAGGAATCGGCTACCCGAGGGATACACTTCCGTTTCGAGTCCTCGGCGGAATGGCCCTTCTGGGAACCGCTCAATGTACTCCGCCGCGGAAGCGTGAAATTGTTTCTCATATTCATCGAAGAGTTCCAGTTGTCGCGCAATGCGAACCGGATCGGATTCGGTTTCCAGCTCTTGCAGGATCAAATACCCTGTGCGGGTGTACAGTGTTCCGGGTGTCAGATCACTGCGATAATCCGCGAGCAGGTCGAGTCGCTCATAAACGGGGCCACCGACGCGATATTCAAATATCAACGAGAGTGACAACCCGAGTACGCAGGTCAGCAACACGACAGTAAAGGCCAGTTGCCCGAGCAACCGCCAGCGTAGGCTCAAATCTTTCAGGCGGATCATCGGCGTCTCCGCGGATGTGGGTCACAGACGCACATCCAGTATCGAGAAATCGTCCGCCAGGGTGCCGCCGCCGTGCAGCTGCCGGGCGTGTTCGTAGAGCGAATCCATCAAGTTTGCGTCGGTGGCGTGTTCCGTCAACCAGTCCACGAATGCGCGGGCGGGCCAGAACTCGCCGTCAGTCTGTTCGATCTCAAACACTCCATCGCTGAAGACCAGCAATCGCCCGTTCGGAGGCACCATCACTTCCGCGCCATCGAACGGGATTCCTGGTGGCAACATGCCGATGACGGGGTTATCGGAAGGAAGCTCTTGCAAAGATTCCGCCCCCGATTTCGCCGGGTCGAACAGCAGTGCGGCTGGGTGAGCCGCGTTACAAAAGCGGAGCGTCCGGGTACTCGGGACAAACACACTGTAAAAGATGGTGAAGTATTTCCCGTCCTGCCGTTCCATCTGGAAGACATCGTTCAACCCCGCGATCACGGCCGCCGGTTCACGGAAATCGACACCGGGAAGCGTCCGCCCCGAAATCACGTTCGCCGCCGACACTGCCAACAATGAGGAACCCACGCCGTGTCCGCTGACATCCAACAGGTAAATCGCCAGATGGTCGGTGTCGATCCAGTGGTAGCCGAACATGTCCCCGCCGAGTTGAGTCGAGGGGACGAATTTCCACGATGCGGTAATGTCACCACGCAGCGGAGTCGGCAACAGCGACTTCACATAACGGGCGGCCTGATTGACCTCGGCAGCCAGGTGAGCCTGACTTTCCGCCAGTTGCGCGAACGCTTCGTTCCGTTCGAGCAGGTTCCGATATGCCTGCGAGTGATACCGCACGCGGGCCACGAGTTCGAGTTTGTCCGGCAACTTCACCAGATAATCGTTCGCACCCAGGGCAAAGGCTTTGGCCTTGATGATCGGTTCTTCCTTGGAAGACAGCACGATCATCGGGGTTTCTTTGGTCGCGGGGTTGGCACGAAAGAACTTCACCAGAAGCAGCCCATCAATTTCCGGCATCACCAGATCTTGCAGGATCACGGTGGGGGAAAAGGCATTCGCCGTGGCCATCGCCTGGGCTGGATCCTGGCAATGGACGAATTCCACCGTGGGATCGTCGGCCAGCATTCGCCGCACCGATTCTCCAACGATCGCCTGATCGTCGACAAGCAAGACCCGCGTCGGCCGTTCGGTCGGTGCGGGGACGGGGGCGGCGTCCGGGGTGGTCATGGCTCATGGAGTCTCGTGCGGAGTACATGGTTAGCTTAGCGAATTTACATCGAAAAACGCCATCCGACCTAACGGGGAAAATCAGAGAAATTGCGGCGATGATTCCGGTTGTGCGGGCTTCGGTCGTTGCAGCCGTGAGTGAGTCGCAACCGGAACTCGGGCTGACACAGCCATCGCCCAACCGTTACCATCGGGGTCTGTCAGGAAAGGACTCTCGAAAGGAATGACGATGGTGCGATTGCCATTCGTGTTTCTCCCCTTGTTGGCGGCCGTGGCTTGGGCTGCGCCGGGGGAGCCGACATTCCGCGATCCGATCGACGTGGTGGTTCCCAGTATCAAAACCGATTCTTCGGTAACCTGGGATTACGACATCGTTTACGTCCGGGCTCGCCGCACGGGTGACCAGCAGCAGAAGCGATTCTTCACCGATTTCTCGCAGCCGGTGACGCTGGAACCGGGCGCGGACCTGATGTTGCTACACCCAGATGGCACCGAAGAGTTGCTCATCGCGGGCGGCATCGGCGCGGTCACGGACCCGGTGATTTCGTTCGATGCGCAGTGGGTCTACTTCAGTTACTTGCACGACCTGCGGACACACGATCGCACGAACCCACCGGCAGCTGGGGCCGACCTGTACAAACTACACCTCAAAACCCGGAAACTCGTACGACTAACGAATCAGCGGTTCAGCCCGAACACCGGAGCGGCACCGTGGTCGGCGGATTATCGCTCCCACACCCCCGGCCAGAGTTACTTCGATTATGGTGTCTTCAACACGGGGCCGTGCCCGTTGCCGGATGGCCGCATTCTGTTCACGAGCAACCGGGACGGTTTCCGCGCCGCGAAAGGGTATCCGGTTATCGCCTTACAACTGTTCGTGATGGACGACCGCGATGAGTCGATCCGTGAGAATGAAGACCCCGCCAACCTGGAGAAGATCGGTCATCTGAACCTGGCCGGAGCGTTGCACCCGGTCCTTTTGCGAGATGGCCGGGTGATGTACAGCAGCCTGGAATCGCAGGGGAACCGCGACAGCATCCTGTGGGGCATCTGGACGATTCACCCGGACGGCACAAACTGGAACCCGCTGGTTTCGGCCTTTGACCCCGGCTCCGCGCCGAACGGCTTCCACTTCCAGACCCAGCTCACGGATGGGTCAATCATTGTGGAAGAATACTACAATCAGAACAACAGCGGCTTCGGAGCCTATGTGAAGCTACCCGAATCGCCCCCAGCGGGGTCCGCCGCGTTCGGACCAGCCCGGATGGCGGACCCGCGGAACCCCCCGTGGCGGTTCGGTCGCTACGACAACGGCCAACCTCGTTGGTATCGCATTCCGTTCATGCCCACGGGTTCCGTCGCGCTGACACCGTTCACCCACGGCCTCGAAGGACCAGCCGATCGCTCCATCCTGGGGGATAAAACTTCCCCGGCCGTCGGTAAATTCACGCATCCGTCCGGGGCACCCGACAATCACCTGCTGACGTGCTATTCTCCCGGCCCGGTGAACCACCAGTATCGGCACCTGCCGCTGATCGACGGTGGTATCTACCTCATCAAAAATGGCGCGGTCATCAACAGTCCCTCTGAGATGCGACTCATCAAGAATGATCCCAACTTCAACGAATGCTGGCCGCGTGCCGTGGTGCCGTACAAACGAATCTACGGGATGGATACCCCGGTGAATCGGCCACGTCTGGCCAATGATGGAACGCTCTCGCCCCACCTTCCCGCCGGGACACCGTTCGCCCTGGTTGGCACATCCAGTTTCTACAAGCGTGAGAGCTTTCCGAACGGTGTCGTACCTGCGGGTTCCGTCACGGCCAGCTATGCCGGCGGTTCCGACCCCTGGCGTGGACTCGATCCCTTCACCAGTCATGGGAATGGGAAACCGTTGAACTGGCGGAACCAGGGAGCCGATGCGGGGTTGTATACAAACGAAGACGTTCACGCCGTCCGCATTCTGGCGATGGAACCGACGACAGACCGTCACGGCTACGCCGCTGGGCGACGATACTACAATCACGCGGGTGAACGACTGCGGATTCTCGGCGAAATCCCGCTACGGAAGTTCACGAACGGCCAGCAACCCACCGACCCGGACGGCCACCCCGATACGAGCTTCCTTGCCCGACTTCCAGCCGATGTCGGCTTCACCTTCCAAACGCTCGACAAACACGGCATGGTGTTGAATGCCGCTCAGACTTGGCATCAGCTCCGCCCTGGGGAAGTCCGTACCGATTGTGGTGGCTGTCATGCCCACAGCCAGCAACCGACCCGCTTCGACCAGACGCTCGCCGGAAAACCGGACGCAGTGCCTTGGGATCTCACCGCTCGGACCCCGCTCCTGGTGGACAAGTCCCGCGATCAGAGCCAGAAGCAGTGGGACACCGCCGATGAATCGGGTGTGCGGTTCGCCGCGGCCGCGATCAGCCCAGAGTATCACCGCGACATTCGCCCCATCTTCCAGCGGAGTTGCGTAGCCTGTCACAGTGCGCGACAAGGCCGCACGCCCGCCGCGCAACTCGACCTCGACGCGGACCAGCAATCCGTGCGGTATGAGCATCTGGGGGAGTTCCCCGGCAGCTATTACCGTCTGGCCCTGGATGAAAAGGCCAAGTACGGCATCCGGCCACCTGTCCACGATTCCTGGGGCTATCCCAACGCTTCCCGCACGATCCGCAAGTTCCAATCACGCCGCAGTCTGCTCACCTGGAAGGTGTACGGTCAACGGCTCGATGGTTTCACGAATGAGGATCACCCCTCGGAAACCGAACCCGGCTCCGGGATTCTGGCCCACCACGGTCAAGTAATCGACAAACAGAATAATCGTCATCGGTACGACATCGACTATGTGGGTTCGGCCATGCCACCGCCCGAAGCCGTGCAAGATGGCAAAGTCCAACCCTTGACGGACGAAGACCGCCGCACACTGGCCCGCTGGATTGATCTGGGTTGTCCGATTGATTTCGACTTCCAACCCGCGCGGCCCGAGCAACGCGGCTATGGTTGGCAGCTCGACGACCAACGGCCAACGGTAGCTCTGACCTCACCGGCACCGGGGCGTAATGCCGCTTTCACACGCCTCTTGCTGGGTGTGACCGATCATGGCACCGGCTGGGATCCGAACCGCTTGCGGGTCACGGCGAGTCATCCCGTGGCGGGCCACCCGGCGGGAACGAATCTGGCTCCGTTTCTCAAACCGCTTGGCGACAGCGTCTACGAACTGGCCATCCCGGATTGGACCGCACGCCGAGGCCGCATCACCGTATCCGTGTCCGATCGGCAAGGGAACATCACCCAAGTCGAACGGACGTTCTGGGTTGAACAAGGTGGGAGGAGCGCGGCTTTGGGAAAACACCGTTGACAGCGGGCACCGAGAATGGGTATGCCTCTCGGCTAGAACCAACCGCGATGGGGGATTCTGAATGCCGGTATGGTTGCGATGGATAGGCGCGGCAATCTTGCTTGCGGGTATGGTCGGGGTGCCGACCGCATACTATCGGGCCGGGTACGCCCATGCCAAGCGGCTGCGTGAAGTCGCCCCTGGACAAGTGTACCGGAGCGGCCAACTCACCGCGGATGGCTTCCGCGAGGCCGTCCGACGCTACGGCATTCGCACCATTATCAATCTGCAAGAGGAAGCCCGCGATCCGTTTTTACCCGAAGCCTGGCAGCAAGCCGCGAAACTGCGGGAAAGCGAACTCTGCCAGGAACTCGGCATCCGCTACATCGCCTTGGACGGCGGTGTCCTCGGGCCGGACGGTCCACCGGGATACTACCGGCCACCCGCGATCGACCAATTTTTGGCCATCCTGGATGATCCGCAAAATTACCCGGTGCTGTTCCACTGCAAGGCGGGACTGCATCGCACGGGTTTGCTCACCGCGATCTATCGGATGGAGTACGAAAATCGCCCGCTTGCCGAGGCCGTCGAAGAATTGCGGGCGAACGGTTTTGGCACCTTTGCCGCCACGGATGCGAACTTTTACGTTCGAGAATTCCTTTCCTACTATCAGCGTGGCGTGCGGCCCGGCTCGAAACCGGCCCCGGCTGAATCTGCCGCGATCGCCAAACCCGCACCACCACCGGATCGCATTGCCCCCGTGGCGATGAGCCGCCCCGCCCCGCTTGAGGGAATCGAATGACCACCCTCGATCGGATGCTCTTTTTCAGCTACATCCGCTCGTACACGATCGTTCTGGTGTGCGTGCTGAGCCTGTATGTCATCGTCGACTTGTTCACGAACCTCGACGATTTCACGGGTCACGGCTTCGCCACGATGGTCGAGCATGTGTTTTACTATTACAGTACGCGGATTTCTCAGATTTTCGATCGCCTCAGTGAAGCGATCTCCCTGCTCGGTGCGATGTTCAGTGTGGCCTGGATGCAGCGGAGTAACGAGCTGATGCCGCAACTGGCCGCGGGGATCAGTA
This sequence comes from Bacteroidales bacterium, assembly GCA_026931725.1. Classification (GTDB taxonomy): domain Bacteria; phylum Planctomycetota; class Planctomycetia; order Gemmatales; family Gemmataceae; genus JAIXLE01. The sequence goes on along the minus strand of JAIXLE010000093.1, from coordinate 2,323 downwards.
CCCGGCGGGTGCTGCGTCCGATCCTGTTCGGGGCCGCGTTGACGCTCACGTTGGGGCCGCTGAACCAGGAATTCATCATTCCCCGGATTGCGGACTTCCTCACCACCGACAAAGACGACCCGGATCAGAAGAAGCCGACCCAAGTACGAGGAACCTACGACAAGAGTGGCTTGCATGTCGAAGGTGTGGCCGCGTTCCGCAACGAAAAGAAGGTGTTCTGGTTCTTCGCCACCTTCCCGGAAAACGGTCCCACGGGCATGATGCATCTCTCGGCGAAAGAAGCCCGGTACATCGCGCCCAACCCCGATGACCCCCAGCGTTCGGGCGGCTGGATGACGTACAACACCACAACCACCCCGCCGATTGGGGTCGATAGCCCCCTGCCACCGGGGCTGACCATGATTAGCCCAGGGCAGTTCTTCCTCAAATCGGCGAGCATCGACTTTGATGCCGTGACGCGCGGGGCCAACTGGCACCTGTTCTCCTCCACGCCGGAATTGCGCCGGGTGCTAGCTCGCCCGGATGAACGCCGCCAACCCGCCGTGGCTGTGACCTTCCACATGCGGCTCACACGCCCGTTGATTGGTGCGTTGCTCGTCTTGTTGGGTTTGTCGATTATTCTGAAGGATCAGAACCGGAACGTCTTTATCAGCGCGGGATTGTGTCTGATTATGTGCGGCGTGTTCTTCATGGCCGTCTATGGGTGCAAGTTCCTGGGTGAAGGTGATTTCCTCACGCCTCCGCTCGCGGCTTGGCTGCCCGTGATGATCTTTGGCCCGCTTGCGATCGCGTTGTTCGATGCGATTCATACCTAAATGTGCGTGTTTCCCCGGCCGCCCGACTTTGGGAAATTGATCTAGTCGCCGGTGCGGGTCGGTGGTATCGTCCCGCCGCCCGAGGCCGGAACAGAGTGAAGAGGCCGGTTTGTTAGCTCGGGTTTGATTCACGGAGGTAGCTTTCCATGCGTTTTCGCACCCGCCGCGCCGCCGCCCTGTTAGCCGTTCTCGGGGTTGCCACCGTAGCGAATGCCCAAGCACCCGCACCGGCCGCCGCCACGCCGCCGCCGAGCGTGCCCGCGAACCCCGCCCCCACGCCTCGCCCCACAGGTGTCGCCGCCACGGTCAACGGCCAGGAAATTCCCGAAGTGGCTGTCTGGCGGGCGCTGCGTCAGTTCCCACCAGCCGAACACATGGCCGCCCGCAAAGAGATTCTCAACCACCTCGTTGAGAACATTCTCATCGACCAATACCTCAACGCGCTGAAAGTGGCCGTGGAGCCCGCCGAGGTTGATAAACTTGTCGATGAACTCAAGGCGGAACTGGCCAAGGCGAAGAAAGACTACGCCAAGGAACTCGAAGGAATGATGCTCACCGAGGCCGAGTTCCGCGCCGAGGTTTCCGCCCAGATGAAATGGGACAATTTCATCAAACAACAGGGCACGGATGAAGCCCTGAAGAAGTTCTTTGAAGCCAAACCCGATGTCTTCGATGGCACCCTGGTTCGGGCTCGCCATATCCTGCTCACCCCTGGCGATGATCCCGCCAAACAGGCCGAAGCGGAAAAGACCTTGCAAACGATCAAGGCGACCATCACAGCGGAAGCCCAGAAAGTTGCGGATGCGACCCAAGGTGACGCACTCGCCAAGGCGACCACGAAGGGGAAGAAAGTCGAAGAACTGTTCTCCGCCGAAGCAGGCAAGATCAGCCAGTGCCCTTCCAAGCGCGACGGTGGCGATCTGCAATACTTCCCACGGGTCGGGGCCATGGTCGAACCGTTTGCCGATGCCGCGTTCAAAATGAATGTCTACGACATGAGCGATGTCGTCAAAACTGAATTTGGCTATCACCTCATCCTCGTCACCGCGAAGACCCCCGGTAAACAACGGACCTTCGACGAAGTGAAAGAAGATGTGCGGGGTGTCTATGCCATGCGGTTACGGGAAGCCGTCATCAGCCAGATGAAGCCTCGCGCCCAGATCACGATTACGCCGATTGCCGAGGCGAAGCCCACCGCCGGTGCCGCGCCGCTGCCCACACCGGCTGCCGCTCCGGCCCAGTAAGGCGAATCGCGTAACGGGAACCGAGACGGCCATGCGATGAGCCCACGGGGAAACGCCGTGGGCTTTCTGATTGGAGCTTCCGTGACATTCAAAAATCACCAGCCTGCCCGTCCAAACCTGTTGGTGCCGAACGCGGTATGGTGAACGGCAGGAGTGCCTATTCCTCCGGGTGCGGTTTCGGCCAGTGCATCGCCACCACGGCGCGCAAGCGGGCCTCGAAGGTCACGGGGAGCGGATCGTGGCCGCAACGGCCCAGTGCCCGTG
>JAIXLE010000202.1 GCA_026931725.1 Bacteroidales bacterium | reverse complement strand
GTACACCAGCCGCAACTCACCCGTCTTCGGGTCGAAGATCGGGCGGTTCCGCCCCGTATTGAACTTCAACTCCCACCCCTTCGGCATCACGAACGGCTCGTCCTTCTTGGCTTCGGGTTCCGGTTCACCTTTGCCGACCTGGGTGAGCCGCTCTTCCAAGTCCTTGATCGCGGTGTCGAGCAGGGCTTGGTCGGCCTTGTCCTTCACCGCCGCCCGCTTCGCCTTGAGCGTCTTGATGGCGTCCTTGACGGCCTCCTCTCCCGGCGTGTCGGCCAGGAGAGCCGTACAGCAGAGGCCCAGACAGATCAGCACGCCGAACACGAATCGCAGCATGACGCACCCCCGAAACGACATCCGAGACTTCGCCCTCTGCTCGGAAAGCGGAACTCGTCGTGCGAAAGGGGCCACTCCGGGGAAGATTTTTTCCTGGCCCTTCTTTCACGGCGACTTTCGCTGTCTGTGATAGAGGGGCGTGTGGTTGCGTGCGGTGTAAAACGATGGGAGTGGCCCGGCGGTACGGTCGGCGGGCGAAGCAACGGCCCAGGCGACAACCACCATGACGGCGAACACGACGGCCCTTCAGAGACTGCTCAACGACGGCACCCTCGGGAACGACGAGGTGTACGAGGAGCTTTTGGCACGGGCCTGCGAACGGCTGCGGGTACTGGCCCGAAGGCGGCTCCGAGGTTTCCCGGCCCTGCGGCGGTGGGTCGAAACAGACGACGTGTTGCAGCAAGCGATGCTCAGGCTTCACCGCTCTTTACAACAGGTCCGACCTTCAACGGTCGGCGAGTTCTTCGGCTTGGCGGGGCTGCAAATGCGGCGGGAACTCCATGATCTGCATCGCCAACACTTCGGCCCGCACGGGGTCGCGGCTAACCACCACACGGACAGTGGGAGTGGGCTACTAAACGCCGCTGACGACGCCGAGATGCCGGTCGGCTGGGATCCTTTCATGATCTTGTGGAAGCCCTGCCGGACGACGAACGCGCCGTCGTGGACTGTTTGTTTGTCAACGAACTGACTCAAGAGGAGACGGCCCAGGTGTTGTCCGTCTCGCTCCGCACCGTCAAGCGGCGGTGGCAGTCGGCCCGGATACTCCTTCAAGCCGCCATCGAACGGGGGGTGCCGCGATGACGGACGAAGACAAGATCGCCGACATGCTGTTGACGTGGGAAGAAGCCCGCGAGCGGGGCTGAGCCATCACCGCCGAGGAACTCTGCCGCGAGTCGCCGGAACTCCTCGATGTCGTGCGAGAGCGAATCCGGCTGCTGGGAAACGCCGGGTGGCTCCGCGAACCGGCCCCCGCTGTTGTGGAGAAGCCCCGCACGCTGGCCGAGCGGTATTCGTTGGAGAAACTGATCGGCAGCGGCGGCTATGCCCAGGTGTGGCGAGCCTACGATCTTCAACTTCATCGCCATGTTGCTGTCAAGGTGCCGAAGCCGAGCCGAACGATGATGGCCTCGCAGATCGAAGACGTGTTGACAGAAGCCCGGCAGATCGCCAGACTCCGACACGTCAACATCATCACCGTGCATGACGTGGTGAAAGAAGGGGCCGGGTACTTCATCGTCACCGACCTGATTGACGGCGAGACGCTGGCCGACCGACTGCGGCGGGGGCCGGTCCCGCCCGCCGAGGCCGCGAAGCTGCTGGCCGAGGTCGCCCGCGTCATCGCTTACGCCCACGGCCAGGGCGTCGTCCACCGCGACCTGAAGCCGGCGAACATCTTCCTCGACCAACAGGGCCGACCGCACGTCGGCGACTTCGGGCTGGCCCGGTCTACGCAGGAACTCATCGACGGCAGCGACCAGCGCGGCACGCTGGCCTACAGTTCGCCCGAACAACTCGACGGTTGGCCCCTCGACGGGCGCACCGACATCTGGAGCCTGGGCGTCATCCTGTACGAGATGATGACGGACCGAACGCCGTTCGCGGATGACAACCCGGTGCGATTGCGGCAAGCCGTCCTCGCGGCCAAGTTCACCGAAGCATCCGGCGTCCCGGCACCCCTGATGGCCGTCTGCCGCCGGTGCCTGTCCGCCCGGCCCGAGGACCGCTTTGCCGGTGGGTCTGATCTTGCCGCCGCCCTCGACGCCGCGATCATCTCTCGTCGCTCACGTCGGTGGCTGATCCCTGTAGCGGTCGCCGCAGCCATCGCAGTCGGGCTGACGATCTACTTCACTCGTCCTACCGAACAGGGCCGAACTCCAGAACCCGACTCGCCGGCGGTCACAGCCAAGACGGACGAGGTCGTCTGGACCAACGAACAGAGCGGCGCAATCTGTTCTTCGCGATCAGACGGTTCGTCTGTCAAGGTTCTGGGCGTCGTGGGAACGCCACAGGGGGTTGCCGTCAATCCTGTCACCGGACAGATATTCTGGACCGACTACCACACTAAGAAAATCTTCCGCATGAACCACGACGGCACCGAGAAGACTCGCCTGATTGACTTGAAAGCACAACCGCGAGGCATCACGGTAGACGCGAGCCGTGGAAAGCTCTACTGGACCGTATTCGGCGACGGCGAGCCAGCAATCCAATCCGCAAACTTGGACGGGTCCGGCGTCCGAACCGTCGTGCCATCGACTACCAGCCAGGGCCAGTTGAACATCGTCATCGGTATCGCGGTGGATGAAATGCGGCAGAAAGTCTATTGGGTGCAGCCGGATGGCTTCGTCGGCCAGAAGCCGGATCAAAAGACGGTCATCGCCCGAGCCAACTGTGATGGCACGCAAGTCGAACAGGTCGCCACAGGGTCCGGTGCATTCATGCTCGCCGTCGATTTGGCAGGAAATAACCTGTACTGGACGCAGGCGGATCAGGTCTGGACAGCAAAACTGGATGGCACCGACCCACGCAGTTTATTCGCGTCCCCAACCGGCGGGCATCTTCGGGGTATCTCGCTGGACCTTGCGAATCACAAGATGTTCCTCGCCGATTACGACACCAACTCGATCCTCTCCGCAGCCCTGGATGGGGCCGGCGTGCGAAACATCGTGACCGACCACGGCCGACCTTCGGGGATCGCCTTTTGCCGACGAGTAAAGTAGATCGAGGACATCATGTCCACGAACGCAGGGTCTGGGAGGCGGTGGCCGTGCTATCGCGGGCGGCGGACGGGCTTGTGGACGAGGCCGCGAGGCCGTGGTCGCGGCCCCTACTTTATCATCTTGTCTAATACCGTGAACGGAGGGGGAAATTCGCGGCTGAGAAGCCACGACCTGCGTTTTCAGGGCGTTTTCCCACCTCCGCTTCCTCCACCGGAGGGCCGGCATCAAGCACCAACCCAGCCCATCAACCACCGTAGATGGCTTCGCTGAGGCGACTTGGGGTACGACGCGGACAGGTTCGACTCGTTCGATGATCCGGGGTGCTGGGATGCGTTGACCCTTCGCCGCCGGCGACCGCCAGGACCGACGCAGCCGACGAGACACCTTCTCGTCCGCACGCCAACCCTCATCGACCCGGAGCGTGTAGGCGCACCAGAGCCACGGCTGGTCTTTGCGGTAGCCATCCACCCAAGCCCGCTGAAGGTCCAGTCGGGGCCGGCGACCTCGCGGCGACTTCTTGTTCAAGATCGCGGCCAGCGTGACGTGGCCCACGTCACTGGCGACACCGAAGTGGACATGACGGTCGCCGGCTTTGGGGTGGACGACGGCCTTGATGACGGCGTTCGCGTCGAAGTACCCGCGAATCAGGTCGCGGACGTAGCCTTTCACCCAGGATTCGAGGTCGGGGTCTTCGACTGCGCCGAGGTGGATGATGAAGTTCGAGAAGTACCGCCGCTGGTTGAAGCTACGGTTGTACGCCGAGGCGATCTGGCGGCGGTAATGGTAGCCGTGCAGTGGGCAGAACGCATCGACCCGGACGTGCGGCACCTTCGTCCCGTCCTTGCGGACGGCGTAGCCTGGGCAGCAGGTGCAGTTCGGCTGCGGCGGTGCTTCGTCGGGGCTGACGAAATCGTCGGCCCGCTCGCATACAATACCCATGAACCCCTTCGCGGCCCGGCAGGTTGTCAGAAGACTGCCGGGCCACTCCTATTCTATCCTTCTCGACTTCATTCTTGTCGGCTCACGAAGACGGCCCCCTTCTTCGACCATCAGCGGCTTCGGCTGTGTACTTTGAAGTGGTCCGTCTTCTCGACCGTTTTCCGCGTCATTTCCCGAGCCTTCGTGCTTCTCCTGCGTGGCCACTTTGGAGTCTACTTCCAAGTCGTCACAGTTTGGGGTGCCGGGATGATTCGCGTCTACTGCCGCTGCTCCTCCGACGACCAAGACCTGAAGTCGCAGAAGCACGAACTGAACAAGTGGCTCAAGAGCCAGGACGAGGCCGTCGCGTGGTACGAGGACGAGGGGTTCTCGGGCCTGACGCTCGACCGGCCCGCGTGGAAGAAGTTGATCGCCGACCTGCGACCCGGTGACAAGCTCGTCTGCTACGCCGTGGACCGCGTCTGCCGCGATCTCCTGCACTTTCTGACCGTCGTGCGCCAACTACAGGCCCGCCGCGTCACGTTTTTCAGCCTTCGTGAGGCCGTGGACATCAGCACGCCGTTCGGCGAGGCGATGCTGGAAATCTTGGCCGTCTTCGGCAAGCTCGAAATCCGCATCCGGCAGTCCCGCCAACGGGCCGGGATCGAAGCCCGCCGCGACCCGGCCATGAAGCGTTGTCCGTGGGGTGGCCGGCGGGCCGGGACCAGAATCAAGGTCACGGTCGAGAAGGAGAACCACGTCATCAAGCTGCACGGCGAGGGCCAGCCCGTCGCGGCCATCGCCCGACTGGTGGGGGTGACGCGGAAGACGGTGTACGCGATCTTGAATCGACAGATGCAGCCGTCCTGATCGAGCTACGCGGCCAGGAGCAACTGATGGATGTGCTTCTCCATCTGGGCAACGCCCACAAGGAAAAGTTCAACTCCCGTCCAGTTGCTTCGATTTTTGTAGACTCCACTCGCCTAATAATGAAACAATCAGAATCTCAGTTCTTCTATCACAATCTGAACGACCCAAGATAACTAACCCTGTGGTGAAGAATCGCCATAGTTTCGTGTGAAAATCTCGAATGAAGATTCGGTAGTTGTTCAAACGGAATGGGTGAACCACCCCCAGGCTCTCGTTCGCCGGAAGTGACTCGCCTCGGACTCCAACTCTGCGAACGCACCGACCAGAGACATGACCTCTTTGTGAAGGCCGTTTATACCACCGTCGCAGTCGTCGTAGCGGTATCACCACCCGTGCCCGACAGCAGCCGTTCGGCCCCCAAACGGCTGCTGTTGGGTGTGGGTCGATTCGTTTTCCAACGAGTCGGATGAACACATCCAATCGAGGTTTGGCCTCACCGACACCGTAGATTCTCGTGAATGTCCGATAATGAGGGCAATGATCCTCCGAGCCAAACGGTAGCCAGGAGTGGTCACGGAACGATCCTTTCCGGGTCGGAATCCTGATACACAAACCCGATGGGGGTGTCTCAAGATCTCCGTTGATCGGACAACCGGGGACTGTCGTCCCCGGTTCAGTAGGACACTCCGAACCGGGGACGACAGTCCCCGGTTGTGTTCCTCTCCGGTTCCGTTCCTCCTTCTCAAAATTGGACAGCCTCACTGGGTTCGTGTATGAGAAACGGTTCGGGGATTATGAACCGTTGTGAGCGATGGCCCGTTCAAACTGATGCCGTCCGGCCTGATAGATTTCCACCCAGTCGCGGCGGGGTGCGACGATGCCGCGAAACCGCACCAGTTGAGCCACGGCATCGGTGATGGTGTACGGGTCGGTGATACCTTGCTGTTGCCGTCCGTAGGACTCTAACCCCGCCAGCGCGGCAACCGCGGCCCCCAGTGCTGGTCCTTCATCAGAGGCCAACCGCTGCACCGGACGATTCAGAACCGCGGCTAAAATCTCAATCATCAAATCACTGCGAGCGATACCGCCCGATACCGCGATGCGGCGAATCGTTTGCCCGGCCATCTCATGCTCGCGGACCCCCAGGGCGATCAGATACGCCAACGCCTCCAATGCGGCACGGAACCGGATGCCGGGTTCGGTTGGCTCTTGCGGCAGCCAGGCAAAGCGTGGAGCCAAAATGCCGAGAGACGGTTCCGAAAGCACGAACGGAAGAACCATCGTTCCCATGCACCCCGGCGAGACAGCCCGCGCGGCAATTTCCAGTGCGGACCAGTCCGGGCGTGTCCCCACAACCGGATCGAGGAACTGGGCTCCGTTGGAATAGCAACGCATCCACAAGTACGGCCCGTGGTTCAACCGCATGGCATCGAGGTTCCCGGATTGCGGAAGCTGGCTCGAAGAGGAGTTCACAACCGCAGAATTCCCCAGAATCACCGCGACATGCCCCGCATCCGTGGCCCCACCGCCGATGAGTCCTGCGGCTTGATCGTCCAAAGTCGGAAACACCATCGGTCGAGGGGCACCCACCAGACCGACATCCGCCGCGAGGGATGCCGACAGCAACCCCACGGGGTCATCCGCATTCAAAATCGTCGGCAAACTGGCCCAGGCCATGTCTCGCAGTTGGGGGTTCTCGATCGCGTCGAGCATTCCCCGTGCCCACTGCCCGGTACGCAGATCCAACAATCCCGTGGAAGCCGCCGCCGAGATGCTCACACAATCGAACCGGCCTGTCAAATAGCCCGCTGCGAGGGCGCCATGTTGAATCAAAAAGCGGGTTCTCGCCCAATCCGACAGCGGCAAGTGCTGTGCATCTTTCATCAGATGGCTCAGTGAATAGCGCACCGCCCAAGGGCCGCCGGTCAGTTCGCGGGCGCGGTCCTGGCCACCGAGGCGAGCAAGCCCCGCCGCGTGATATTGTGCCAGTGTTTGATCGTTCCAACAGATGGCCCGGCGAACGGGGTTGTTCTGCGCGTCAATGCGGGCAGCGGTATGGTGCGTGGCCGAGATGCCACCTGCGAGCCAGTCCGTGAGTCGCCCTTGCTCGCGGAGTTGGGCCGCCAGGGCGCGGGTTGTGGCGCGGGCCTGTCCTTCCAGTTGCATCAGATTCAGTTCGGACACGCCGCCTGCGGTCCAAAGATCGGTCGGGAATCGGCATTCGGCGATGACCTGACCTTCCAGGTTGAAGATCAACCCTTTGACGGAACCCGTGCTAAAGTCCCACCCGGCCACCAAGGCGGTCGGCGGTATGGTACGCAGTGGTTCACGCATGGTTCGATGCCTCCAATGCGGGATCAATTGGCCGCCAGCTCAGGAACCGTTGTTCCGGGTTCCGCCCAGAACCTGTACTGAGTATAGATTACTAGCATCGGTTCTATTCCGCACAGGAGATCGCCGGGTGACATACGGACTCATGATTTGTGATGATTTGATTTTCACCAGTCGAGTCACGGCGACCGCACGTGCCCACGGGCAAACGGTGAAAACGGCGCGTTCCCCCGCAGTGGCCGAACGTCTGCTCGCGGAAGAGATGCCCAGTTGCGTGCTGATCGACCTACACACCCCCGAACTCGATCTGACGGCGTTTCTCGCCCGATTGCGGGAACACGGACAGCCCGCCATCCGTATCGTCGCTTACGGTTCCCATGTCGCCAAAGAACGACTCCAGACCGCGCGGGAGGCGGGTTGCGATCTCGTCCTGCCGCGTAGCCAATTCGTGCAGCAACTCGAAACCGAACTGGTGGGCTGGCTCACGGTGAAAGGAAAGTGACTTTTCGGCGCGGGTTTTCGATGCACCGAGGTTCGGTAGAATCGGGAGATACCGATTACCTCAGGGGTTTGGATTCATGCGTTTCACGAAAATGCACGGGCTCGGCAACGATTACGTCTACGTCAACTGCTTCGACCAACCCACCCCCGCGGACCCGGCTACGCTGAGTACCCGCATCAGCGATCGTCACTTCGGCATCGGCGCGGATGGATTGATTCTCATCTGCCCATCAGACAAGGGCGATGCGCGGATGCGGATGTTCAACGCGGATGGTTCGGAATCCGAGATGTGCGGCAACGGCATTCGCTGTGTGGCCAAATACGTTCACGATCACGGCATCGCCACCAAACCGCAACTCAACCTGGAAACTGGCCGGGGCGTGCTGACCGTCGATCTGGAAGTCGAGAACGGCACCGCCCGCCGCGTCCGGGTCAACATGGGCAAACCCATTCTCGAATCCGCGTTGATCCCGACCACCCTACCCGGTGATCCGCCTGTGGATGTCCCTTTCCCGGAGCATTGGGCGGAACTCAGCGGAGACCGGTACGCGGCCTGTGGCTTGGACCCGCGCATCACTTGCGTTTCGATGGGGAACCCACACGTCGTGATTTACTGTAAAAGCGTCTCCCAGGTGCCGCTCGAACGGGTCGGCCCGATTCTCGAAACCGCGCGGGAATTCCCTCGGCGGATCAATGTTCACTTCGTGGAAGTCCGTTCGCCGAATGAGGTGACGATGCGAACCTGGGAACGCGGCAGCGGTATCACATTAGCCTGTGGCACCGGAGCTTGCGCGGTCGCCGTGGCCGGGGTACTCAGTGGCCGAACCTCGCGGAACCTGCTCGCCCACCTTCCCGGAGGTGATCTGGAACTGGAATGGACAATGGGTGATAATGCCGTGTTTATGACCGGCCCTGCCACGGAAGTTTTTTCCGGTGTCTGGCCGGAATGACAGGAACGTACCGGAATCGAAAGGCAGGATGCCGTGAAGATCCGCAACAAACATCTGATTCGTGCCGTGGGTTGGCTCGGTTCGCGGGTTGCCCATGGGTTGATCAACTCCCTCCGGTTGCAAATTCATTACCAAGGCTCAACGATTTCGCCACACGAACTGCCGCCGGGCTATTCGGATCGGCTCATTTATTGTGTCTGGCATGAGAATGTCGTACTCCCAGTAGTGAAATTCGGTCGCAATGACATTGCCGTCCTCATCAGCAAACATGCCGATGCACAAATTCTCGGATCGCTCATTGAATCAACAGGCATGAGCTTGGTTCAAGGTTCGACCACCCGTGGCGGTATCGAAGCGGTTCGCAAGCTGATCGCGGACGATTATGCCCGGCAGCATCTCGCCATCACACCGGATGGCCCGCGTGGCCCCCGGCGGATCGTCCAACCGGGAATCGTGTATATCGCCTCACGAGCCGGAATGAAGATTGCCTGCGTGGGTATCGGTTTCCATCGCCCCTGGCGTGCGAACAGTTGGGATAAGATGGTCATTCCCCGGCCGTTCTCCCGTACGCGCATCGTCTGTGGAGATCTGATGACCATTCCCCCGGATTTACGCAGTGAGGGGATCGAAGAGTATCGGTTAAAAGTCCAGGCCGAAATGGATCGTCTCAACGCCCTGGCGGAACAGTGGGCGGAAACCGGGGAACTGGTGATCCCACCCCAAACCGAGGAAATCCGCCCCCGGATGGCATCATGATGACCACCGATTCCTAAAACGACTCGGTCGAATCCGTAGACTTTCCAGGCCGTGCCGATGCCACCATTCCCCAACACCCAGGACGAAGATTGGGTGATTCCGCCGTTTCTGTGGCGTTGGCTGAGCAGCCGCTGGACACTTTGTTTCATCCTGTGGTGCATCTGCATCGGAACCGCGATCCAGCGATTCGATCATGCCCGCACGATGTTCCGCACGGAAACCAGCACGGACCCGGCCATGGCCCAGTGGGTGCGACCCAGCGGCAATGCCGGGCACACCGAGATTGATTTCGGCGGACAGTGGCTCATGGGCCGGATGGTCTTGGAAGGCCATGCGGATGAACTCTACAACCGGAACCGCCTCTGGGAAGTCAGCTGGTTCGGCTACCCCATCGCGGATGAACCCCCGCTGATCCGCGATCACGTCTTCCCGGCCGCCAACCGACCGGCGGAACGGGATGACCGCCATACCCGGCACGATACCGAAAACTTGCTCCTGTGGATGGTCGGCAACGATCACGATGCGCCGGAACGCCAGCAACTCGGCCCGATAGCGGCTTTACCTTTTGCCACGAACCTCGTGTGGAGCAACCCGTTCACCCAAGCGGGGTTTCTGCTGGCCGCGGAACAGCAAATCACCCCCGAACTGATCGCCGCGGTGAACCAGCCGTCGATCGGTGGGCCGCTGTATCCACCGATTCACGGGTTTTTCTACGCACCGCTGGCTCTGCTCGACCCGCCCACGGCGTATTGGTGGCTGCAACTGCTTTTCGTCCTCATCACGTTTCCGGCGGGATACGCGGTCAAAGTGCTATCCCGCAATACGATCTGGTGGCCGGTTGCCACGACACTCATACTGCTGTTCCCCGGTTATCGCGCCGGGCTCGATCTGGGTCAGAACCCGGCCCTCACGGTGTCTCTGCTGCTGATCGGCTGGGCGTTGGCTGTTCGGGGGCGGGATCGCCTCGGTGGGCTGGTGTGGGGCTTGCTCGCCTTCAAGCCAGTCTGGGCGGTGACGTTTTTGCTGGTGCCGCTGCTGATGCGTCGATGGCGTTTCTGCCTGACGATGGCCGGAACCGGCTTGGCACTGATCCTGATGACGTTGCCGTTCACGGGTGTCCGGGTGTGGCAAGACTGGCTAACCGTGGGCAGCGAGGCATCCGCGGTCTACCAGGTCAACAAAAACTGGATCGAATTGAGCCGCGATCTGCACGGGATTCCCCGGCGGTTCCTGATCGACTACGACATCGTATCCGAACAGGAACGTCTCCGTTCCGCCAGCGCTCGGCTCGCCAACACGCTTGGTTGGCTGCTCTGGGGGGCGGTAGCCGTCACGACAACGGTTCTCTATTTGCTGTGTGCCAATCGTCGGAAACACACGGGCCTCGGAGCTGGCTTTTTGTTCCTCGGGGCGTGGCTCTGCTGTTACCGATTCATGTATTATGATGTGCTGATTGCGGTGGTCGGAATATTCATTCTGCTGGCGGAACGGAATCTGTGGTGGCGCAACGCCGGGTTCACCCTGACTCCGTTGCCGCGAGAACCTCTGCTCCCCGAAGACCCGCGACCGTTGCCGCACCTGACCCCGCCACCGCCAGAACCGTTGAGCCGGAACGGATTGATAACCGTTAATTCTTTCCTGCTCACAATGCTGTTCTTGTTGCTGATTCTGGAGAACTGGGGACTGGGGCTCGCCCCAGAAGCCACCGTGCGAGTCAACGGTTGGAACTGGACCGCCACTCAACCCAACGGTTCCACGGAGTTAAAAACCGCGACCGTGGCCATGACGGTCAGTTATTATCAACCTTGGGACACCGTACTGATACTCATCCTCTGGTTCTGGGCGGGCTTCCGGCTGTTACTGTCTGGCGAACCGGATGAAACCGTATCAGACACCGCGTAGGGTATCGAGTGCGGCCCCGATGTCGGGTGAACGCATCAGCGATTCTCCGACGAGGACCGCGGCCACCCCGGCATCCGCGAGTCTCCGCATGTCGGCCACGGTGCGAATACCGCTTTCACTGACGACCGCGACACCGGACGGGATGCGGGGTAGAAGTTCCAGCGTGTGATCGAGCCGTGTTGCAAATGTCTTCAGGTTCCGGTTGTTGATCCCCACGAGTTGTGCGCCACAATCCAGCACGCGGGGCAGTTCCTCGGCATCATGCAGCTCCACCAGTACATCGAGTCCCAGTGTCACGGCTTCACGGTGTAACTCGGCCAGACGCGGGCCGGGCAGAATCTCCGCGATGAGCAACGCCGCATCCGCACCGGCACAGCGTGCTTCGAGGAGTTGATACCGATCGAGTACGAAATCCTTCCGCAATAACGGTAACCGCACGGCTTGCCGCACCGCTCGCAGATAATCAAGGTGGCCCTGGAAGTATTCCTCATCCGTGAGGACGCTAATGCAGGCGGCCCCGTGTGCCTGGTAGGTCTGTGCGATGGCGACAGGGTCAAAGTCCGCGCGAATGACACCAGCGGATGGGGACGCTTTTTTCACCTCCGCGATGACACGCACCTCACCGGGCACCCGCAACGCCTGGATGAACCCCCGTGCGGGTGGCAAATCCTGAACCCGCCGAGCGAGTTCCGCTTCGGGAACACGATGACGGGCGGCGGCGATCTCTTGCCATTTCGTCTGTACGATGCGGTCCAGAATGGTAGCCGATGTCGCGGTTGATGCCAGAGTCATGGTGCCGGTTCCCCGTCCGGTTCATCGGTGTTGGAATCGTGCGGTCCACCGGGTGAACCCGCGTGACCATCCAATAACGTCACGTCCACCCCCGGCACCCGAACGTGCCGCAGCAACGGTCGGGGCAGGTAACAGCGGATGACAACGTGACCATCCCGGTATTCCTGACGGAAAATCTCGGCGTGCGCGTTCAGGTAGGCAATCACCCGACCGTTCCCGGCATCGGCGATGATTTCCGCCGTGGCGAAGTCCGTACTGAGTTCCTCAATGACGGCATCGCGGAGTTCGTTCAACCCTTCTCGGGTCAGTCCGCTGACACACACGGCACGGGGATGATGGGATTTCAGCACATCCAATTGGGCGCGGTCTGTCAGTTTGTCGACTTTGTTCAAAACCAGGATCGTGGCCTTGTTGTGAACGCCAAGTTCCTTCAGCACCGCGTCCACGGCTTCGATATGCTCCTCGGCATGCGGGTTGCTCGCATCGACGACGTGTAGCAATAACCGCGCCTGGCTAGTTTCTTCGAGCGTGGCCCGGAATGAAGCCACCAGATTGTGCGGCAAATGGCGAATGAAGCCGACCGTGTCCGAGAGCAGCACACGCCCGAAATCGGGGATGTGCCACTTCCGAGTCCGCGTGTCTAGCGTGGAAAATAGCTTGTTTTCAACGTAGACATCAGCTTCCGTAAGGGTGTTCATCAACCGGGATTTGCCCGCGTTGGTGTAGCCCACCAACGAAACAGTATATTCACCGCCTCGGCTTTTGACTTCCCGTTCCTTCCGTCCTTGCACCACGGCGAGCTTGGTTTTGAGGTCGCTAATCCGCTTCGAGGCCAACCGGCGGTCGACTTCCAGTTGGGTTTCCCCCGGTCCGCGTAGGCCGATCCCGCCGCCCGCCTGCCGGGACAAGTGGGACCACATGTTTTTGAGGCGAGGTAACGAATACTCCAACTGCGCCAGTTCCACCTGGAGCCGGGCTTCGGGGGTCCGGGCTCGGGTGGCGAAGATGTCCAGAATCAGTTCGGAACGATCGAGGACTTTGACCTTCAGCGCCCGCTCCAGATTCCGGGCCTGACCGGGGCTTAAGTCATTGTCGAAGATGACCACATCGGCCTCGGTGGCTTCCACGATCTCTGCCAGTTCCGCGACTTTGCCGGAGCCGATGTAAGTGGAAATATGCACATCGTGCCGTTTCTGGGTCATCTCCCGCACGACGAGCGCTCCCGCGGTTTCGGCGAGGCCGCGGATTTCGTCACAGGGGTCATCCGTGGTCCAGGGGCGATCCGGGAGGGACACCGAGACGAGGACCGCCTTTTCCTGACTGACGGACAGATCATCCCGTTGGGTATCGAACGATTTGCCGATGGCTCGACCTCTCATGTGCGTGGGGTGTGTAGTCAATTTATCCTCACACGGGGAGTTTGGGCAAGCCGACCCATCCGAGATTGTGGCGGGAAACCGGACGGGAAACAGATTCGGCCCGCCGGACAGTCACAAAGACTGCCGCGACGGGCCGCAGGTTCGGAACATTCTCACCCCGCCGAAACCGGGTGAGATGCCGCACTCCGATTACTGTTCACCACCCGGCAGCAGTTGCACTTTCGGCAAGGGCAGGTCTTTGGCTGGCCCCACAAAGACCGGGCTGGCGGTCATCTCGACCTGGGTACGATCCGCGGACACCTTGGCGGCGAACCGCAAACCGGGGACACCCGCGATCGACTCAATCCCTTCTTCCGCCGAGGTGCTGACCAACGGCATCGCCCGAGCCGTCTTCACCGCGGTCGGCATCGACAGCAGATTCGTGCTTCCCGCCGCGGCTCCGGCACTCATCCCTGTTGGGGCCAATGTCGAAGCGGAATCGGTCGTTTCCCGACGGGCCGGGTTCTCGACTTGCGGCAAGGTGGCCAGTTCCCGGCGGTTGCCGGATTCCAGCATGATCGTGATCGGCTGCGGGTTCGTCAGATCGACCGTGTAGACTTCGAGTTCCTGGCGATCCGTACCGACATGCTTCGTCACGACGACTTGGGCCTTATTCCCCACAGGTTGACCGAGAGCGGCCTTCACCCGAATCTCGTAGGAACCGCTGTACCCTTGCGATGCCGTGTACACCTCGGAGCGGTTTTCGTCCCGCTGTTCCAGCACGTCGCAGCGGAGGACACCGCCACCCGTGGTGCGTTGGTGCGTGGGCGAGCAAACGGAACCGATCGGTTCACTGACGGACAGATCCAAGTCCGCCGAGCCGATCCAGCGGACTTCGACCATCAGATCGCGGGTCTTTTCCTCCGTGAGCAGTTTTTGCAGCTTCGCGGCCTCGGCAGAATGGCCCGCCGCATCGTACTTCGCGGCGATCTTCTCAACGCGGTCCTTGGCGAGTTGATGGTAATCGACTCCGTCCATCGTCCAGTCGCGGCGGAGCAGGTTTTCCGTTGCCCAGTCGATGACGTCCACCTTCACATCCGAAGATTTCTCGGCGTAGGCGAGGGCATTGGCGTAGACGGTCGGTAGGTTCGGTTCGATCTCCGCGGCTCGCTTGCAGAAGGCGATGGCGGCATCGACCTGACCGAGTTCATTCTCCGCCTTCGCGGCCTTGAGGTACGCTTTCGGGTCGGTCGGTTCGAGGTCCACCGCGGACAGGGCCACCCGTTCGACTTCCGCCGGGGCGGCCTGACTTTCTTGCAGGGCCAGCGTCAGGGCATCGAACGCCCAACCGCCACCGGCTCGACCTTTCCGCAGACCAGCTTTGAGGGCTTCTGCCGCATGGGCATATTCGCCCATATCGACCATCGCTTCCGCAGCCGTGAGAACCAGGTTCGGATCGGTGATGGCCCGGTCGAACGCTTCATTCCAGACCTTGTTGGGGTCTTTGCCCGCCCGCGCCAGTACGGCTCGTGCGGATTCCTTCGGGTTGACGATCTCACTGTTCGCAGGCTTGGCGAAGGCGGCTTTACCAGCAGGATTCGGGTTCGGTTTGGCTGGCCCCGCGAGTTTGTTCCCCTTGCGGAAGCCGTTCGGGGCGTTCCCCATCAGACCGCCATCCGCTGTCTTCAGTTTGAACGATGAGGTCGGGTGATAGCGTGTGCTTCCGCGAACGACCAGCGCCAGTGCCGGTGGGTAATACCCCAGTGAGTTCAACTGTTCCACAGGCACCGTGGGGCCGGTGAATTCGTCTTCCATGCCACCCGGTGAAACGGTTGACTGGACACCGACGAATTGGTTATCCCATTCCCGGTAGGCCACCACGAGTCGGATCAAGTCGATGAGGATGTTGGCTTGGTTGCCCCCCTGCATGCCGAACTGGCCCCCGAGGTTCCCGAACTGACCCAGTTGGCCCCCGGTAATACCAGAAACACCCCCGCCCACACCCAGGTTGGCGGCTCCCCCTTGCTGAGCCAAGCCGCCACCGAATTGGCCGCCGCCCCCGAGGGCACCACCACCCATCCCGCCACCCAAGGCACCAAGGGCACCACCACCGGCCCCCATGGGCATCCCCATCCCACCACCGAAACCACCACCGAAACCGCCGAGGAAGTTCGCCTGACCGAGAGACTGACCGGCAAACTGCAACTGGGCTCCGAACAGCGCCAGGTTCTGGGAGAGAACCTGATTGTTCACGGAGTTCGGAATCGGAATCACGAGGTCCGCGACTTCAAACGCCCGGAACTGCTTCTCGGTGAGACGCACCGCCGAGGGCACGATTTCAATATATTCCGGTCGGACGATGTAGCTGGCGTTGATGTCGAGCAGCACCACATCCAGGAACGAACCCAGAGTCACGCCGTTGAGCGATGAATTGATCTGGAATTTCTTATCGTTAATCGGTTCGACTTCGCCCCCCGCCCGGAACAGGTCTTCCCGGACGAAGAACGGAATCTGGTACTTATCGCGGAGCGTGTCGAGCAGAGCCTTCAGGGTCAAGCCGTTCAGCGGGGTTTCCAGGCTGACACGCTTGTTTTCCAACACCGATTCCAGCCGTTTCATACTCTCAGGGATATTGGACCCAAGGGAGCTGGATGTATACTCCGCTTGGCGGCGAGCGGTCAGTTCGCGCCACACGGCAGCCGGTGGATAGTGAACCGGCGGTTCATCCGGGTACGGGACGAATGATTTTTCGACCTGCATCATGGTGAGCAGGTAGCGTTCCTGACGAATCCGCTTCAGTTCACGAGCTTCACGCAGGTTCGTTGCGGCCTGACCGATCCGGTACGCGGCGGCGGCTTCCGGCGGTACGACGAGCCCCCGTGCGACCCGCTCTTGAATCATGACCTGCGCTTCGGAGTAGGCGAGTTCAAAACGGGCTTGCTGCATCAGTTCCCGGAACGCGGAGATGCGCGACCGTGTCTGTTCTTCGAGCGTCATTTGGCGATCAAATTCCGTCAACCGTTGGCGGGCGGCGGCGATGCGTTCGCGCTGAGCGGCCAGTTGCCGTTTGATCTCGGCTCCGCGCACCTGGATGTCGCGCATGGCGGCTTCCATGTCGGCCACCAACCGTCGCCGAGTTTGCGGGGTGATCTGTTCATTCGACAGCACCGAATCGCGTTGGCGTTTGAGGTCTTCGTAAGCGGCATCGGGGTCGGCTTCCCGCAGACGGCGCGCCTGACGTAAGGTTTCATCGACGAGGACACGGAACTCCTGGTCGACGATCGCCTGGGCGGCTCGGGCGCGTTCAATCGCGGGATCGCCTCCGATGGCTTGGCCAGCAGGCGGTTGCACCGCGCCACCGGCGGGTGGTTCCTGACCGAGCGGTTGTAGCCGGGCAATCTGCTTGCCCCCAGCGAGGGCTTTTTGCAGTTTCTCTCGGCTCAGGTCGCCCGAGCGCATCTTGTGAACGACGCGGACACCGACCTTGGCATCAATCGACTCGGGATCAATCCGGGCCGCGGCGAGGAACAGTTTTTCCGCATGTTCGAGCTTATCGGAGGAAATCGCCATCACCCCTTGGGCGAGGTATTCATCCCGGTACAGCCGGAACTGCTCGCTGGCCATTGCCAAGCAGCGATCCGCGTTGAGCAGTGCGGGCGCGTCTTTGTCGGCAGCGGTTTTCCACTGATCGACCATCGCATGGAGGAAGAAATTATCGACCTGGGGCTCGGGTAATCGCTCCGCCAGTTCGATCGTGGTTTTGCGTTCGCCAATCCGACCCATGACGGTCGCGGTGATGGATGGGGTCGGGGATTTCAACTTCCCGACGATGAGCGTGGCACGATCCGCCCGCAATGGTGGCAAACGGGTGGGGAAGACTTCGGCAATTTCCGTACCGAACGTCACTTTTTCGGCCCGCAGCACCGGGGCGTTGAACGCGGCGGCCAGCTTGGCGGCGGCATCCGTGCGTCCCCGTGCCGTGTCCACATTCTCACTCACACGCACGACGGCACCCCCCGTCAGCGTGGCGAGGCCGTGCAGGTTGTAGGCGTTGAGCTTCAAGCCGATCGGCACCGCGAAGAAGCTGATTTCCCGATCCGCCATCCGGTTCCCGAGTTCGATTCGGTTGGCTTCGTTCAGGGGTTGGATGCTGGCGGCCGATTCTCCATCTCCCAGGAAGAGAATCGTCTGCTGGCGGCCCGCCTTGTTGGTGAAGCGGCCAATCACCTGCTCCAGAGCTGCCCGCAGGTCGACGGCTCCGGCCCCGTATTCGGCATCATTCAACTTGGCGATGGCCCCTGGGATCGCCGCATCCGTAGCCGGTTGGAACCCGCCCGTGAGCGAACGGGTCGCGGCGGGGTTGTTGATATTCGCGGTCCAGATGTCGATGCGGTCGTTGGCACCGGCATTTTGGACGATCGCGTTGAGAATTTGCCGTGCCCGATGCAGGGCGGCCCCCGCCTGGCTCGCGGACGTATCGACCATGACGACGAGGTCGCGGGCTTGCAGTGTGGCTTCGGGCAGGTTCGGCTTCACCTGCCAGGCGAATACCAGTTCCCCCGCACTGTTCTTGTAGGTCAGAGCCGGTTGATCGGTGAACTTGGTGCGAACCAGTTCCTCATTGAGTCGATCCCCGTCTGGGCGGACGGGTGTAGCCGGTGAAGTGGTGTCACCGGGGCGGCCCCCACGGAGGTCGCCGAATACGGCACTGCCAACCACCGCGGTCACGGCAGCTGTGCCGAGCACCCCGGTTAGCAGTCGTAGTCGTTTGACGATGGACATTGACCAGACGCTCCTACAG
>JAIXLE010000021.1 GCA_026931725.1 Bacteroidales bacterium | reverse complement strand
GTCGATGGGCCAACCCCCACCCTGCGAAGCGAAGAATGATGGTTAAAGCACTGGGGGTTCGAGAGCTTCTTCGAGGATGTCCTGGAGCGTGTTTGGCGTGGTCCCGCTGAGCTGGCGTTCGAGCGATGCACGCTTCAGTGCCGTCCCGAAGTCGGATCGGATTCGCGTGCTGAGAGGCATTCGGTTGGCAGTGAGGGCCTGCTGACTCGCCGTCGGCTCCCGACGTTGCGGGGCCGGTGTACCGTCGGCCGGCGTGGTGCCCGCCTTGCCGCCGAACACGAACTCTTTCTCCGCCGAGCGGTCCAGCGGGCCGATGCCGTCCACGAGTGTCCTGCGTTCCTTCATCTCGTTTCCCCTTCACGTCTCATGCGACTGCCTTTCGCGTCTGTCTGCCGTTTACATACATCGTGCGTTTTCCCGGCAGCAATTCGGCGAATAGCGCATCGACTTCTTCGGCGGCATCTTTGCCGCGGGAGCCGAGTTTCCAGACGACGGCTCCCTGGCCCGGAGCGTCGGCGTAAACCTGGCGTTGCGTCAGCCCCGATTTTGCGACCGTGAGTCCCAATGCGGCCGCCGCGTCTTTCATGTCTTGCGTCAGCCGGTACGTCTTTCCGATCATGGTCAGGGCGATCATGGCGTGCGGGACGCCGCCCCGGATGTCCTGGGCCTGCCGCAGCACGTTCGTCGCCTGGGAGAGTGCCCGCACTTCGAGCATGCTAGCCTTGCACGGCACGAGAGCGAGGTCGGCCCTCAGCAGGAGTGCGCGGCTCGTTTCCGTGTTGCTGCCGGGGCCATCGGCGATGACGAAGTCCGCTTCCTGATCGAGGAGCGGCAGGCGGTCGAGAATGGCATCGGGGTCCGGGAGCGAGACACTGCGAACCGCGGGTACGGCTTCCTTCGCCCATTCCGACGAGGATTGCTGCGCGTCGCAGTCGGCAAGAATGACGCTGTAGCCCTGCTCGTGGAGCCAGGCTGCCAGATGGACGGCGATGGTCGATTTCCCAACCCCGCCTTTGGAATTTGCAATGACGATAATGTGCGATCAATTCTTCCTCATCGAGTCCTGACGGCACGGGTTGCGTTCCGAAGATGCCGGGGATCAAACGGACAACGATTTGGACCGGAACGGGTTGATCGGCCCAGTGTTCCCATTCCGCGACGAACTCGGCTCGATCTTGAGCCATCAGTTCTTCAATTTTACGGGGGGCCAACTCTAATAATGCGATCAGCTTGATGAGAATATCAGGCGACATGACCTCGCCTTGTTCCAACAGGTGAATTCGCCGCGAACCCTTGGATAGGTTCTTGTATCCGAGTCGACGGGCAGTCTCACCCAGTGTCCAATGCCGCTCCGTTCGTCGTTCCTGGAGAAACCGCCCCAGATGTGTACTCATGAACGCATCCTCCGTAAATCAGGATGGCTAGCAATCCCGTATTTCGTACCCGGCATCCCACGCCGCGTCCTCGTCCTCGAACACAACACATGATGGGGAACGGATGTTCCGTCGATAACCGGCCGTGCCATAAAAGTAGGCTTTCTTTGATCGCGGGTTTCCCACCAGTTGCTCCCGCTCCCATGCGGATTGTGGGACAGGTTCGTCTTGGCGGCACTCGGCATAGCGACATCGCACATTGGCACAGTAGCCGTTCCGATCCAGTTCCTGTTCGCAGTTGCTGCACAGGGCTCCCGTGTAGTCGTATCCATCATCGGAGAGCCATTCGCCCTCTTTCATTTCCTCTTCTTCTATTTCCTCTTCTTCCATTTCCACTTCGGGTGCCGGGATCGGAGGAATCCTCTTTCTTGTGTCGTCCTTCGCGATCGCTTTGTTTTTGGGATTTTTCATGATGCCTCGATGGTCAGGTAATCGCGGATGAGCCCCATTTCTGTTTCTCCGCATGTGAGAATCGCATCGTGTGGCACCGTGAGTTTTTCGACCACGCGATTCAATAATTCGCTCATGCGGTCTGGCCAGTTCCAGCACATTAACACTGGCCAACCACGGATCGTTCCGTAGCGACCGAACAGGTTCTCGATCTCGGCTCGACGGCGGAGTTCGATCCCGTTCCAGGTACGCTTGCGTCGGCCGGTGGGCCGGTATCCCCCGCCGACGGACTCATATTCCTCGCTGGAAAACATCAGTTCTTCGGCCAAGCGTGGTAACGCATCTGCAAACAGAGCGTGAAGAATGTTCTCCTCTAGGAAAAAGGATTCATGACCCCGGGCCAGCGGGATACGAAAAGAACTGATTTCCGGTTCCATCCGCGTACCGTGTGGCGATCCACGCTTGTTCTCCTCGGCCCAGGTGTGCATTTTTCGTCCCCGGTCGTAGGATGTCGGGACCACAGGCCAGCTCAATCGGTCGCAAGATCGTCTCTTTGATGCGTGTCAACGGTCGACTCCATTGATGGAACATCGACAAGTTCGTGATGGCTACCGGGATACTCTACTCTGCGAGTGAGCCAGGAATTCCCGACACACAATTGTCATTTTTTTGTGAAAATCCGCTACCGCACGGCGTGCTGAAAGTGGTAAGGCATCCGGTGGGTGGATTTATACCCATAGATTCGCCTTTCGCTGGACCGG
>JAIXLE010000043.1 GCA_026931725.1 Bacteroidales bacterium | reverse complement strand
CCCCTCCTGATGACTATTCTATCGCTCGGGAAGCAACCCGCGCTGTGGTGCTAGAGAGCGTCCGGCATGGGTTGCTGGTAACAACCCATGCCGAAACAGGCAAACGGTGGTGATAAGCCAATAACGGTTACTGCATTTCCTCATGCAGGAACCGCCGAAGTTCTTCCTTCGGGTATCGCTTCTTCGCCTTGGGACCGTTCCCGAAGCGAATGCAACGGATTCGGCCCGCCTTGGTGAGTGCGTATAGCGTGCGTTCACACACACCCAGGAACCGGGCGGCGGCCCGTGTTCCTAGGGCTTCACATTCCGAAACATCTTCCGGCATCATCTTCATCATCAAACCCCCTGCGGTTGCTTCTCTCCGGCTTCCAATTCCGCTAACACTCGTTCCCGGTTGGCTAGGTACGCTTGCTCATCCACTTCCTGCCATCGTTCGGCAAACTCGGTATCTGTCCGTATCCAGAGATGAACAGTCACCAACGGCACACCGGCCATCCGAGCGGCAATGGCAATGTTCGGCTTGAGGCGGAAGCATTCCAGGAACCGACGTTGCCGGGATTCCTTGTTCATTTGCTTGACACTCGACATGTAAAAACCCTCTGGGTAACAGTTGGGCGTAAAACAATCGGGCTGCACAGCCTGAAACTCTCTCAGATTCCAGGTCGAGGATGCGTTTCCGCACCCGATTTGCCTATGGTAACAAGTACACTTCGGGCATTTCCATGCTGTGAACAGGGTCGTTTACATCCGCTATCAGAGTGTAGGAATGAGCGATTCCCATTCGATTTGCGATTGCCGATAATTCGCATAAACCAAGTGCCGTAGCCCGTAACCTGTTATTCTGTAAAGGCTTGCGGTTCGTGTGCGGTGTAACACCGTCGCAAGTGTCAGAGCATTAGAGTTGCGGGAATCCGGGCAGGGTATCGGTGAGAGCGGGTATGGGGATGGGTAAGCCGCTACTGGTACACCTTCCCGGCTCGTCATGACAGATTTTGTGGATTTTCTGGCGGTGTCTGTTACTGTTATCTGCGAGTTGTAAAGTGTGTTCTCTAGGCACTTTATACACGATTTACAGGAACGGAAAGGACAAGGCCGATGTGCCAAATTCGCCACGGTGATGAAAAGTGTACCTTATCTGTTTCAACGAGTATCAAACGAGTTCAGTATTGATATGGCGTAGTAAGGTGCAATAAGTAATACCCATCCGAGGCGGAAACATGGCACACCCGGAATCGACCCGAACAGCGGTTCTCACCCGCTATCGTCAGACTGGGAATCTCAGCCAGTCGGCATCAGCAGCAGGAATTAACCGGGTTACGTTCTATCGGTGGTTGGCATCTGATCCGGTGTTTGCGGCCCGGTTCGTGGAGGTTCAATCCGAGTTACGGGCAATCCGACTCCAGCGAGCGACGGCGGAACGGGACGAACGGGCGAGAGTCCGAGTGGAGCGGATTGCGGCGGCCCGGCCCATCTGGGCGGCCAGTTTGGCAAAGGCCCGCGAGCGGAAACGTGTCCTATTGGAAGCCCGGCGGCGGAGAAGTGCGACCGCTTACCGGAATGCGTTCCGGTGAGACTCGATGGGAGTTGCTCCGGTGAGTGATCGGCCATGCAACAATGCTTGCAGTTGCGTGCAACTCGACACTCCACCCGACACCTAAAAAGGCCCGGAAGCGTGTCCACGGTGAGCAAACCCCCACCTAAAAAAGGGAAGCCGATCCGCTCACCCGGCGGCGGAGAGGTTAGCGGAAGTGATCCCACCGGCGGAGAGAAGCCCACGAGTCGGAGAGCGGCCCGGTGGTCGATTCCCGGCGGCGGCCCCACCGTGAAACATCACTTCCGCTAACTCGGTGAGCGGCCCGGCCCGGTTGCGTCGTGAGCCGGTTAGCGGAAAGTAATCCCACCACCACATCCCCGGAGAGCGGCCCGCTAGTTCTGGCGTAGCAGCCTTCCCCTATTCGCTGGCGTTCTTCGGCCTTCTCCCACGCTTTCGCACGGGTACGGTGTCCGGTTCGGGTTCTCCGAGATACAGGCGGAGAGCCCGTTCCACGGCCACGCGGAGCGTATCCCCGCGGTCGGCGGCCACGGCCCGGAAACGGGTGAGTAGTTCGGCGTCTACCTCAACCCCGAGCTGGGAAGTGCCACTAGTACGGTTGCGATTCGTTTTCATCTCATCAGGTTACCTTACCCTAGGGAAAATTCCAGATAATTCCCTAGGCAATCCCCTTGTAATTACCTAGGGAATACTGCAGGATATGGGTGTTGGCTGTGATCTTTGACAACTGGCGACGAACGGACGGATGAATGAGTGAACCCGCCGGGCGGCAACCCAGCGGGTTCGGAACCCTAACTCAGTGAGAGTGAGTAAGAGCGATGATCTTCCTATCAAACGTGTTGGCTCCCAGCAAGACTTACACCGTGCGGAACTGGGTGTACTTGCAAGTGGGAGCCGATCGGCCCGGAACGCTGACAATCAACCTGCAACGGTCTAACCGGTTCGGTGCGAAGTTGGAGAGTGAGGCTTACGGAGTCGAGGAAGACACGGAAGCCCTGCTATACGGTTCGCGGGTCTTTCACTTGTGCAAGCTGTCGGATGGCGAAGTGTATGAA
>JAIXLE010000076.1 GCA_026931725.1 Bacteroidales bacterium | reverse complement strand
GGATTTAACCTCCCCGGACGAACAGAAACGCCAAGCCGCTGAGAAGGCACTCGATCAAAAGATCGGTCAAGAGAAACGTCAAGAACTGCAACAAGCGATGCAGGATGCCCAATCCGGCGACCCCGAGAAACAGAAGGCGGCTGAGCAAAAACGATCTGAACTGGCCCAGGAAGCGGCCCAAAAATCCGGCCAGAACTCCGGTCAGAATTCTGCCCAGAATTCCGGTCAGAAATCGCAACAGCCTTCCCCTGAGGAAGCCCGCAAACAAGCCGAGGAACTCGCCAAGCAGGCCGAGGATTTGGCATCTCCCGATGCCCAAAAACGTCAAGCCGCGGAGAAAGCGATCGATCAGAAGATCGGCCAAGAGAAACGGAAAGAACTGCAAGAAGCGATGAACGATCTGAAATCGGGAGACAAAGAGAAACAGCAAGCCGCCCTCGAAAAGCTCCAGAAAATGGCCGAAGATGCCCAGAAACAAGCCGCCCGCCAACCGAACTCCCACCCCAACGATGGCGACGGCCAGGGCACCGAGTTCCAACCCGGCGGGGCTGGCGGTTCGGGTATGAAAGAAAAACTGCTTGAAGATGACCCCAAAAACCGCCTCAAAACGGCCGAACTCCAACTCGAACAGTTCGAGAAGAACCGTTACAACCGCGAGGTGCAAAAGAAACTCGGCTACAGCCAGGAAGAATACGATCGGTTCCTGGAATCGTACCGCGACATGGTCAACCGTCAGCGGGATCAGCTCGACCAACCGAAACAGACCCCGGATGAACCGCAGACCGCCCGTGGCCCGACAACTTTGAAAGTCGGTGGCCAGGAAAAGGTGCAAACGCAGGGGAAAGTCCGAGGTGCGGTCGGTTCCGTCGGCCCGAGTTCCGCGCCGCCGGGGTTCTCGGATGCGTCCCGCCGATTCGCCGAGGAAGCCGCCCGGATGCGTCGAGAGTCCGGGAATCGTTGAACCGCAAAAAGCGTGCGATACCGTTGCTCGGGTTTGATCCGCGGATTGGACCCGAGGAATAATGGATTCGGATTATGATAGGATCGGTTCGATCAGTTCTCCATGCACATCGGTGAGTCGCATGTCACGCCCGCCGAAGCGGAACGTGAGACGTGTATGATCGATACCCAGGAGATGAAGCATGGTGGCATGAAGATCATGAATTTCGACCCGCCCTTGAGTGACTTTGTACCCCCATTCATCCGTTTCGCCGTGCTGGATGCCGCCACGAATGCCGCCGCCCGCCAGCCAGACCGTGAAGCCATACGGGTTGTGATCACGGCCATTCGCCCCTTGCGCGAACGGTGTCCGGCCAAACTCCCCCGCCCAGACAATCAACGTGGAATCGAGCAATCCGCGTTGTTTCAAGTCGGTAATCAGCCCGGCAATCGGTTGATCCACGGCGCGGGCGTTGTCTTCGTGTCCCTTCTTCAAGTTGCCATGCTGGTCCCAGCGGTCGTGGCCGACGTTGGGGCAGGTGAGTTCGACAAATCGGCAACCGCGTTCCACCAACCGCCGGGCGATCAGGCATTGCGATCCGAATGTGACGGTATGTGGATAACGCGATTGCAAGCCGTATAATGCTTGGGTTGTTTTTGACTCGTGTGATAGGTTCATGAGTTCGGGAATGGCAGTCTGCATTCGGAACGCGGTTTCATAATTCTGGATCGCGGCTGCGATCGCGGCATCGTTGCCGTGGGCCGTATTCGCCAGTTGATCCAGTTTGCGCATCAGGGCGAGTTTGGCTTGCTGCCGGGCGGATGACTTTTCCAGCGGTGCGATGTTCGCCACGGGTGGGTTGCCCGGACGAAACACGGACCCCTGAAAAGCGGCTGGCAAAAAGCCACTGTTGAAATTGTCGAGCCCGCCCGGCGGAATCAGACCGCCATTGAGTACGACGAACGATGGCAGATCCCGGTTGCCGCTGCCGAGGCCGTAACCGCACCATGCCCCCCAACTCGGTCGGCCCTGAATGCCGCTGCCCGTGTGCAAAAAATAGTTGGCGCTCGTATGCTCCGGGAAGTTCGACACAACAGAGCGTACAATTGCAAGATCGTCAACATGTTGGGCGATGTGCGGGAACAAGTCACTCACCCAGGCACCCGATTCCCCGTACTTCTGGAACCGCCAGGGGGATTTCATCACCTTGCCGATATTGGCGAACTGCGTCGGTTCCAGTTTGCCCATTGCCTGGCGCGGATCCTGGCCGTCGAACTTGGCGAGCGCGGGTTTGTAGTCGAACGTATCAATCTGGGACGGGCCGCCGTCCATGTACAGGAAGATGATGGATCGCGCTTTGGCGGGATGGTGCAACGTCCGTTGCGGCGGTCGGGCGAGGCGTGACTCTGCCGCGACACCGTGATCCTCGGCGAGCATGGCCGCGAGTGCCACCGCTCCGAACCCATTGGCCCCGCGTATCAGCCATTCACGCCGCGTGAGCGGTTGGTACCAGTGCGACATCAGTCTGACCCCCGTCCAATTACTGATACACAAATCCGATGTGGGCTCTCAGGTTCTGCGCTTGCCAGCAAACCGGGGACTGTCGTCCCCGGTTCGGAGTGTCGGTTCCTGCTGAACCGGGGGCAATCATCTCCGGTTGTGTTCCCTTAACCCTGAATATCATGTTGCCTGGATATTAAGGATTGATGGATGGCTGGAAAATCACCGTATGGGTTGCTGGTAATTTGACACAAGACCCAATCACCGCGGTTCGCATCGGCCAAGCACACCGCGGGGCGAACTTTGGAGTGTGAAAGGTCCGAGAACGGAAACGGCACCAGTACTACGGTTCCGACTGTAGGTGCGACCATGCGTGTTCTTCCTCCGGTCGTAGCCAATCCGCAGCCAAGGCCGATTCTGCCAGCAAGGCAGTTTCACTTGGTAGTGTGGCCGATTCTTCCAGCACAGTCACGAAAGCACGCTGCGGGCCAACCACATGCACTTCACCCAAAAGTTGTACACGACCATCAGAATAAATGATCGCTTCGACTGTTTGGGTCATGGCTCACCTCCGCGATACACGCCCCGCATCATCGGGTTTTTGTCGAATGCTTTATCATAGTCATTCTGGAACGCTCTCGGAGAATCCCCATCGCAGATCTCTTCTCATTCTGATTGTTTTCCATCATCGCACGAAGATGAACTCTTTCAGATTGACGATAGTGTGCAAAAGTTCTGCCCAAGCGGCTGCGTCCTGGTCGCGGCCAGAGAGAAAGGCCGTGCATGTGGCGATTTCGTCGGTGCGTGCGGGTCGGCCACAGGCTGCGAGAAAGACCGTGTTGAGACGATCTGCGGTGGAACCGGGTTCCGCCAGGATTCGGGTTGCCCAGATCCGTGTCTGCTCATGAACGAACGGATCATTCATCAGGATGAGCGCCTGAGCGGGGACGTTGGATACTTGCCGTCGTCCCACGGTGCTAAACGGAATCGGCGTGTCGAACGCGATCAGGAACGGTGAGAGGAAGTTGCGGCGAACCGCCAGATACAGGCTGCGGCGTGAGGCACCATCGAGCGGGCCGGACTTGGGGCGGCCACGGCCATCGAGAAATGGCGTGAGGAAGATGGGAATGGAAGGACCGCCCACAGTGCGATCCCGTTGACCATTCGCGGTCAGAATCGCATCGCGGATGGCCTCGCCTTCCAGCCGTTTCACACGGAAGTGATGCAGCAGTTGATTCGTCGGGTCCGCTTCTGGGGAGGGACCGTGCGAAGACATCCGATAAGTCTGAGACAAGACCAATCGCCGGATCAATCGCTTGGTACTCCATCCGTCCTTGATGAACTCTTGGGCCAAATAATCGAGCAAGGCCGGGTGGCTGGGGGGTTCGCCGAGTACGCCAAAATTATCGACGCTGGCCACGATCCCACGGCCGAACAGGTGATGCCAAATGCGGTTGACCGCGACACGAGCAATGTAGGGATTGCGTACCGGGTCGATCAGTTGCTCGGCCAGTTCCAAGCGGCCGCTGCCTGGCTTCGATGCGAGTGGTTGCGGGCCGAATAGGGCTTCCAGTCCACGGTGTGGGACCGTTTCCCCCAGCGTCTTCGGGTTTCCCCGAATGAACACGGCTTCATCGACCGGGTTGCCGTCGAACAGTGCCGGAGCCAACCGTGATTGCCACCGCACACGGGTCGCCAACTGCTGCTCGGTCGCGGTCACACGTTGGATCAGGGAACTCAGGGCGGCGGGAATCGGCTGCGATTGCTCCTCCTCCGTCTCACCTTCTGTTGGGGGAACCTCGGGCGGCGGGTCATCGGCTTGCACGATCAGAGCCACGGCAAAAGGAGTGGCCGGGTCGGCGGTCAGTTCCAGATGGGTACGCAGTCCTCGGTACGCTTCCTGCGACAACCGCACCCAGCGATACTGTGGGGAATCGGGAACAACCTGCACGAGTCCCCCATGCAGCGGCCCCGCAATCACCGAGTGTCCGCAGACGGCGGAATAGGCCATGCCACCGCCACGCATGAGGATGTAGAGGAACTTCTTCTCGATGCGGAAACTCGGCGTGCGCAGGGTGAACCCGGCACGATCGCGGCGGTTGAGCGACCCGAAGGTGCGTTCCGATTTAGGGGCACGGGTCAGACCGGCCCAGAAGCGATCGAAAACGGCGGCGGTGCGGGGTTCTTGGGTGTAGGTCGTTTTTCCCTTCTGCTGGTCGATGCGGAGTGAACCCGCGGGGCGGGGGCCGTCGCCGAAGGTCACATCATCGGGCAGCCATTCGTTTGGTCGCAGTTGGGAATAATCCACTACGACCAGATTGCGATTTTGCCAAGCGGTGAGTTGCGGGTCGGGTGCAGGTCGACGTGGGGGGAACCGTTCCGCGTACCGGCGGTCGGTTTCTTGCCGCAGTTCGGCCAGTTCGCGGGCCACGGCACGGTTTTCGTTCCAGCCGTCGAAACGGACTTGCCGGTAGGCACTGCCTTCCAACAGGCCGTACAGAGCGTAGTAGTCGCGGGTGCTGATTGCATCGAACTTGTGATCGTGGCAGCGGGCACAGGCCACCGTCAGACCGAGGAAGGCTTTGGAAAACACGTCGATACGATTGTCGAGACGGTCGGCCTGATCCTGGCGGATGTCCACTGGGGAATGCACTTCCTCCCCCAGGTGCCAGAAGCCGGTGCCAAGGAGGGATTCGTTGCAACCATCGTGCGGGTTCAAACGGGGGGACGCGAGCAGATCACCGGCGAGATGCTCCCGCACGAATGCATCATATGGCACATCCTGATTGTGAGCGCGAACGACGTAATCTCGGTATTGCCAAGCATTGGCGATGTTCGGGTCGAATTCGTGCCCACGGGACTCCGCATAGCGGACCAGATCGAGCCAGTGCCGGCCCCAGCGTTCGCCGAAATGGGGTGATGCCAGCAGGCGATCGACGACGGTGGCACACGCTTCGGGGGAAGTGTCTTTCTGGAATGCGGCAATCTCGGCGGGGGTGGGGGGAAGCCCGATCAGGGCAAACGTCACCCGGCGCAGCCAAGTGAGGCGGTCGGCTGGCGGCGCGGGCGTGAGTTTCTGTTCACGGAGTCGGGCCAGAATGAAGCGGTCTACCGGGTCGATGGGCCAAGTGCTATCCGCAATGGTGGGTGGCGTTTGCGGCGCGAGCGGTTGCCAGGACCAATGCTCTTTCTTGCGGGCTTGGAGGTCGAACCCGCCGAGGGTGGGCGGTGGAGCCGCCGGTTTCCCGGTTGCTCCCGGCCAGGGGGCACCTTGTTGCACCCAGGTTTCCAGGTCGGTGATGGTCGCCGTGGTGAGCTTCCCTTTCGGTGGCATCGCCAGATCGACATTTTTGTAACGGATCGCCTCGATGAACAGGCTTTTCTCGGGTTGGCCTGGGGTGATTGCCGGGCCGGTGTCGCCGCCGGTGAGTAAGGCCGCTCGGCTATCGACACGCAGCCCGCCTTTGGGTTCCTTGCCGTTGGTGGAATGGCAACGGAAGCAATGCTCCACGAGGATCGGACGGATTTTCTTCTCGAAGAACTCCGTCTGTTCGGGGGATCCGGTCGGCTCGGCTGCGGGAAGGTGGCTTCCGGTGAGGCTGACCCCCAACCACAGTACCCACATCACCCGGAAGCTCAGTTGAGACATCGGCAATCCTCGATGCATCCTGTCCGTTCCGACGATGGCGCATTAGTGTCGGAAGAGGAACTCACGGGTGTTCATGACCGCCCAGAGCACATCTTCCCAGGCTTTCCGTTTGTCGGTGGCCTGCGAAATATGCGCCAGCGCGGCCGAGACTTCTGGGGTTTCCGGCGGGCGGGACAGAGCGGCAAAGTACAGTTCCGTGAGCCGGGCTTCGTCGGTCAGGGTCGCGGCGAGGAGTTGCGTGATTCGGTTGCTGGTGCTGCGGACTTTCCCGTTGACGGTTGGACCGTTGATCAGTTGCAGCGCCTGAGCGAGGTTGCCATCGCTTTCCCGTTCGCACTCACAGGCGAGTTCCCGAGCGGGTTGGCCAAAAGTTTTGAGGAACGGATGTCCTCCTGCGCCATCGGGCAGTTGCACCGCGCGGGTGCCTGCGGGGAGGCCGTAGTTCTCGGGCACGGCGGTCACATCGCAGATGGCATCCAGTAGTTGCTCGGCGGTCAGCAGTTTCGTGATGGCGTGAGAGAAGTATTTCTCATCGTCGCGGTTTGTCTCGTTGGGTTGGGCCGCCAGTTGGTAGGTCCGAGACTTCATGATGGTGCGTACCAGATGGCGCAGATCGTAGCCGTGCCCGCTGAAGTCTGCCGCCAGGGCGTTGAGCAGGTCATCGTTGCTGGCGGGGTTGCTGTCGCGGAAGTCATCAACGGGGTCGACAATCCCTTTCCCCATCAGATGGAACCAGACACGGTTGGCAACGGACTTGGAGAAATACGGATTCGCGGGGTTCGTCAACCATTGGGCGAGAACCTCACGGCGATCCTGGTTGGGGGCGATGACGGCATCACCTTCTCCGAGTTTGCGTGGCTGCATCACCTGCCCGGTGCGGGGTTGTTTGACTTCACCGCTGCGGAGGTTCACCACGATTTCGGCTGTGTCGCCTTTCTTCTTGGCTGGGGTGCCGAGTGTCGGTTCGGGTTTGGTTTTCACACGGGCGAACCAAGCGGCGAAGCCGTAGTAGTCATCCTGGGTCCAGCGCTCCGAGATGTGGTTGTGGCACTTCGCGCACTGCATGCGGATACCGAGGAACAGTTGAGCCGTGGATTCCGCGAGGTCTTCCGGGCTTTTGGCGACCCGGTAGTAGTTCGCGGCGGGGTTGGCATAGGTGTTCCCTTCCGAGGTCAGCAGTTCGGTGACGATCTTGTCGATACCAGCGTTCGCGGCGATGCGGTCCCGGAGCCAGGCGTGGAAGGCGAAGGTTCCTTTCTGCTGCATCGTCTTCCGGCTGGAGCGCAGCACGTCGGACCATTTCAAGGTCCAGAAGTCGGCGAATTCCGGTTGCAATACGAGTTGATCAATGAGCCGATCCCGCTTGTTCGGGGAACGATCCGCCAAAAAGTCCTTGGCTTCCTGGGGCGTGGGCAGTCGGCCAATGGCATCCAGGTACGACCGTCGGACGAACTCCGCATCGCTGGCCAGTTCGGACGGCAAGATGGTCATTTGCTTCAGTTTGGCGAAGACATGTTTGTCCACGAAGTTCTGTTCCGGGATATTCGGCCAGGCGAAGTTTTCGCGGGGTTCCAGATAGGTGAACCGCACTGGCCGCAGTTCCTCCAGGTAGCGGACGAGAATGGCCACTTCCCCGGCGCGTTTGAATTCGACGAGGCCGTTCATGTCCACTTCGGCGATGCCGGTATCGCTGCTACTGAAGTTGCTCAGGCGGGTGACATCGCGTTGTGAGCCATCGCTGTAGGTGGCGATCACCGCGACTTGTTGCCAGCGGGCCGGGTTGAGTTGAATGCGGGTGCCGGGCAGCACGTCCAACTTCTTCACAATCGGGAGGTTGGTCGGGTCGTCGCGGAGCCCTTCGGCTTGCCAGACGCGGAGCATCTCGGCGGGGTAGCTGCTCGCGGCGAATCGGGCACCGCCTTCGTGGGGGATCTGCCCTAATCCTTTCAGCATCAACAGAGATGCGGCGGGGTGGTGCTTATCCGTGCGGCGGCCGAACTGCTCGCGGGTGAGTTGCTGGAAATCCCAGGCGGGGTCGAACCCGCGCAAGCTGAGCCGAAAACCGTTCTTGCCGGTCGGCGTGCCGTGACAAGCTCCCGCGTTGCAACCGCCGACGTTCAGCGCCGCGATGACATCGTGCCGAAAACTCACAGGGGTCGCCGCCGATGCCCCGGCCACCACGACGGGCACCCGCACCGAGGCTGCCCCCGCGGTGACGGTCAGTTCCGCTTGGCCATCCTGCACGCCGCGCAGGAACAATCCTGCACCGATGCTGGCGATCGGTTTGGACAGTTGAACATGCGCCACAGTCGACAAATCGCGGATCTGTCCGCCGGGATAGTGCCCGGTGACGACGAGTTGCGCCACCCCATGCGGCCCGTTCAGTGTCACGGTTGCCGGTGCCACCACGATCGAACGGGGTTGACCAATCAGGGCCGTTTTCTCGGCGGCATCGCGTGGCGGAGCCGCGGTGGTGGTGAGGATTCCCGCCAGCCCCAAAGTCAGAGCCCACGACATGCCCAGGCGGAAGGGGAGGGTATGGCAATTTTTCATGCATTCCTCATATCGGCAAGCAGACCAGGACCACGCGGAAGCGGTCAGGCGGGGGGAATCAGCAATCACCGAAGGATTCCGGTTCTCCGAGTGTAACATGAGAATGAACGAACCGGGAACAGAAATCCGCGCAACTGCTAAGACTGTTTCGGCCCGACGCATTCTCACTGAGGGATGGGGAAGCGGCTGAGTTCTGATTTGGTTTTGTGGCGGGACTCAGGTACAGGTAAAACAGATGGGACTTGCCTCGGAGTGCCGCTATGCCAGAATTGAACCCTCGAATCGCGGTCTACACTGGCACGTTTGACCCGGTCCATCATGGCCATCTCGATATTATTCAGCGTGGCAGCCACTTATTCGATCGACTCATTGTGGGTGTAGGAAACAATCCCGATAAGCAAACCTTGTTCGACATTGATGAACGGGTGCAACTGCTGCAACAGGTCACGGGTGAGTTTCCGAACGTCTGTGTCGAGAAGTTCGCGGGGTTAGCGGTGCGGTTCGTGCGAGGCGAGGGAGCCCGGATCATGCTCCGGGGGTTACGCACCCTCAGCGACATGGAGTATGAATTCACAATGTCGCTGATGAACCTGAGCCTGGATGCGGAAATCGAAACCGTGTTTCTGATGGCCCGAGAAGAATACTCCCACGTCAGCAGTTCGCTCTTACGGCAAATTGCCAAGCTCGGCGGTGATCTGTCGCGTTTCCTGCCTGTGCCCGTGCGGGCGGCACTCATTCAAAAAGCCACGGCGTGAGTGGTTCTCCCAGGTTGTGGGCTGTCTCGGTTGCCTTCGATCCGTTCGCACGGTCGCCCGGTTTCGTGTAGAGCAGGACTTGATAGCACGTTATCAGTTCCCCGCGAATGATGAGCGGGAGATTGGCCACGATTTTGGGTGAACCGAATCCTGGAACGAGCGAAGCCGGTAACAGCCCTTCACTGAAGACATACACCCGGTCGAATTGTTCCAGTCGTTCCGGGGTCAGGGTAAAGTTAC
The DNA here is from genome assembly GCA_026931725.1 of Bacteroidales bacterium. Taxonomy (GTDB): domain Bacteria; phylum Planctomycetota; class Planctomycetia; order Gemmatales; family Gemmataceae; genus JAIXLE01. Next base: position 8,941 of record JAIXLE010000076.1, on the reverse strand, counting down.
TGGGCCGGGTCGCACCAGCGATTTGCCGGGCATCCAGGCCATGAAACCGCAACGCGGCCACCATCTGATACGAGGTCGTGAAAACGGGCACCGCTTCGCCATGTTGATGAATCGCTTGTGCGGCTTGGTGAGCGACTTCCAACCGTCCCGCTTGCCGGGTGATCCGATCGCGGTGCGGTGGTAGAAGCATCAGCGGTTCGACCAGATGCGCGGCCAGTAGCACGCTACACCCCGCGGGAAGAAACAGCGTCGCCCCCGCCAGCCAGCGAGGGAACGCGGCCGTGAGTCCCGCGTACCAAGCCGCCGCGATCGGCCAGAACCCGATGAAAGCCACCAACGCCCAGTTCCCTTCCAACGGTCCCTGAGTCGCCTTGTACAGAAAGATCGTCATCGGCACCGCGTACAGAGCCGCGCACACCCGGAGGCGGGGATCCGCGGCCAGCGTGCGGATTCGCCACCAGACCCACGGGAGTAGCACGATCGGCAGAATACCGAAGAATAGAATCTGCACACTGACGAAATCGACAAACGAAATGATCCGGGTGCCCGGTTGAGCTGCCTGATGCGCATGTTCCCATTGGAACAGCAATGGGGCGAAATCGTACTGAGAGTTGAATACGACAATCGGTGTCGTCAGAATGGCGGAAATCACGCCGTGACCGATGTAGCCTGGGAGCCAAACCCGCCAGGATACCCCGCGGGCCAGGAGGAAACTGACGCAACCCGCGGGCACGGCCAGCACCATCGTGTACTTACTCAAGGCTCCGCAACCCAGAATCACCCCACCCAGGCACCACAACCCGACCGGAACCCGCTCGGCGGCAGCCCCGTTCGGCGGGGTCAGCCGAACATGCACGGCGTGCAACCACACCAGATACCCGGCCCAGAACAGAAGCAACGGCGTATCCGGCGTAACCAGCACCGCCCCCAGCGAAAACAACGGCGACAGCACCAACAAGGGGATGAACACTCGTGGTCGGCTCAGATGCGTAATCACCCCCAGGACGAACAGCGACGAAAGCATCGCTGGCAACCGGATCGCCAGAAGCGAGTGACCGAATAACTCGGTTGCCACGCGGATCAGGTAGGCGCACATGCCGGGATGGTCGAAGTAGCTCAGTTGCAGATGTTGTGCCCAGCACCAGTAATACAGTTCATCATCGGCAGCGGGTACGGATTGGGCGAACAGTAAATAGACAATCAGTAGGACACCGCAGCCGAGCATCCCCCGCCAATGGGCACGCGGCAGGCGCAGAATCGGAGTGGCCTGAACTTGAGATTGTGGCCGGAATTGTGCCAACGGAACCACTCCAGGTTGAACGGCGTTCGGGTTCGGGTGCTTGGTTGTACCGCACCCGTTACCCGCCGTCCAGACCGTCAGGATGAACGGTTCCGGGAAGATGCGAACGATTCTGCTCCGAGAAGAATTTTGATGGAGCAGGAATCGTGTCGTGGTGAGATCAGAAAGTGATGATGCCATAAACAGCGATCGCGGCAATCAGGCAGAATGCCACGGTCAGGGCAATCAGTTGTCGATTGATGGAGGACGAGCGGGCTTCCGTGGGTAGGGGCGTAGAAATTCCGGCTTTGTAGTTGCGACTCGTGGGGAACCGGCTTTCGGACGGTGTCAGTTCGTGAGTCGCGGTTGCGGGTAGCACGGGCGGTGAATGATCGTTCTCCCGCGGGTGAGTGGGCGTGGCCGCTACGGCAGCCGGGCGCGGTGTCACATCCGTTCGGGGTTTGATCCACCCTTGGGGCGAAGCCGGGGCATCCAACGGGCGATCCGCCAATTGTTTCGGCAAGGGCGTATTGGAGGGATGGCCTGCTGGCGGCGGCGTTTTGAGAAGTTTGCCACTGCTACCATGACTTCCGAGGCGGTGCCCGGAACCCGGATCGTTGATCCGTACCGAGGAGCCACCCCCAGCAATGGACTGGAGCTTGACACTGGAGCCGTGGTGCGAATGCAAGGACACGTAGGAAGCCCGTTGCAACGCGGATGGCGTGGCGGTACTCATCGCAAACGCGGCCACTGGCGGGATTTCGTCTTCCGTGGGAAGCGGCGGAATCACTTCAGCCCACGGTTGCAGAGCTTCCATGACCTCTTCCGGCGTGGCGGGGCGGTCTTCGGCTCGTTTCGCCATCATGCGGACCAACAGATCCGAAAGTGCCTGAGGAACATCGGATCGGGTGTCCGTCACCCGTGGGATGGGTTGCACCTGATGGGCGATCAGCTTTTGGGCCATCTTTTCGGCCGTGTAGGGAGTCTGGCCGGTCAGGAGGAAGTAGCCGGTGGCTCCCAAAGAATAGATGTCGGCTCGAATGTCGACCGCCGAGCAGTCGATCGCCTGTTCCGGCGCGAGGAAATCCGCGGTGCCCAGGATTTTCACTCCTTGCCCGCGGGTCAGTTCATCATCTTCAATTTGCGATCGGACCAATCCTAAATCGAGGAGTTTGACCACCCCGGCGCGATCCACGACAATATTCGCTGGCTTGATGTCGCGGTGAACGAGTCCACAATGATTGATGTACGCCAATCCGTTGGCCACCTGCCAGAGGTAATGGGCCGCCCGATGCGGATCGAGAGGATGATGCAAAGTCACCAGGTCATGCAGACTCACCCCGTCGATATATTCCAAGACCAGATAGAGGACATCCCCTTCACCATCGACATCGAGTGCCCGCACCAGATTCGGATGATCCAACTGCCCCGAGGCCCGCGCTTCGCGGAGGAACCGTTCACGAGTGTAGGCGTTCGTCGCCATTTCGGGCGGTAGCACTTTGAGAGCCGCCAACCGATTCATGCTGGTGTGTTGCGCGAGGAACACTTGCCCCATGCCCCCGAGCCCGATCCGTTGCAACAATTTATATTTCCCGAGAAAGTAGCCGCGATGCTTGCCACGCAGCAACTGTTCCCGATGAAAGGTCGTAATAAGCCCTGCTTCGACCAATGTATTGGCGAGTTCCGCCGGGACGGATGCCGGAGTATGGCTATCCAGGAATGCATCCAGTTCCACAGGATTGACCAGATTGCTTTTGCGAACAAGAGCGATCAAGTCGGCGGTGGTATTGGGGGGAGGCATAATGCAGCCACCTTCATACATAATGGAATGTGCCACAGATATTAGACTAGCTTATTCTGGCTGAAAAATCGTTAAAACTCAACATCGTCCAGAAAACCGACAGGAAATTGCGCCGAAAATCCAGACAGTTATCAGTTGAGACAGGAAAAGTCGACAGACATTCGGAATGGCGATGGCGATATGATTATGGCCCTATCTCAAGTTATCACTCAGGCCATAATTCATCCGCGCTGGCTGGCTCAGACGGCGCGGAAGAGGAGGGCGTTCCCCGCCAGCTGTTTCGGTGGCGGGATCCGGGTTCCCATCACGGGTTCGGGGTGGTACTCGCCGGGGCGGTGAAACCGGGGGAGGCGTTGAACGCGATTTGTTCCTTGCCATCCGCGACGTTCCAGATGCGGACTTCTCCACTGTAAGAGCCTCCGGCGATCCGTTTGCCATCGGGGCTGAACGCCAGTGCGAAGACGGAATCCGTTAAGCCCGTTAGGGTTTTCGTGGCGGTGAGTTTGCCACTATCCCACAACCGCACGGTTTTATCCGCGGAGCCGGTCGCCAGTGTGGTTCCATCGTGCGAGAGGGCGATTTTGAAGACTTCATCACCGTGCCCGCCGCCGGTTTTGATTTGCGCCCCGTTCCCGCCAGGAGCCCAGCTGCGGATGATTTTGTCCGCCCCAACGGAGAACCCGGTTTTGCTATCGGAACTGACCGCGACATCGTAGACGATGTTTTGATGGCTGGGGAAAGTCATGAGGGATTCTTTGGTCGTCAACTCCCAGACTTTCGCGGTCTTGTCGCGGGCGGCCGTCAGTAAGTATTTGCCATCTGGGGAGATACGCACACCGAGTACCCAATCGGCATGATTCTCAATGGTCTGTTCGAGTTTGGCGTGTGTGGCTCCACCCGACACATCCCAGACCCGCACGGCGCGATCGCACCCACCCGCTGCCAGTTTTTTCCCATCCGGCGATAACGTCAAGCAAAGGACGGAGTCATTGGAATCCAATAGCTGTGCCAGCAAGACTTTCGGATCGGAGACACCATCGAGAATGGCCACACCGTTTTCCACTCGCATCGGTTTCGCGGCGAGATCATAGATACAGACGTTCCCTTCCTGCCCCGGTTGGCCCCCGGCGACGGCGAGCGCCCCGCTGGGGAGGAAGGCCAGCCCGTAGGCCCGTTCCGCACGGGTGCGGAGTCGTTTGCGCAGTTTTCCATCCGCGACTGACCAGATTGTTAATTCATACTGACCGCCGACGACGAGTTGTTGCCCGTCCGGGGTGAACGCCAACGCATTGATGACGGTGGGGAACTTGTAGACCGTGGGCGGCACCGGCGGCTTCCAGCGGAGCCGTAACTCCTTGACAAGATCGGCTTTCGGGCTGATCCCCGCGTCGATCTTCGCTCCTTCCGCAATCCAACGGCGGACCAGCGCGGCTTTCTCGCGTGAGACGGGTTCCCCTTTGTTTTCCGGGGGCATACGCCGGCCTTCCGTGGCGATCATGAGGGTGTACAGTTCACTTTCGTCCGGCTTGCCGGGAATGACCATCTCACCGTTGGTGCCACCGATCATGACCCGTTCGTAGGTGGAAAGATCGTACTTGCCGGATTTTTTCTTCGGTTCGTGGCAGGCGAGGCAATTTTCCTTGAGGATCGGAGCAATATCGTTGATAAAGCTCACGGGTGGGTCTGCCGCGGTCGCCGGGGTGGGGGTGAACATCAGGAAGGCAATCAGAGCGGCCGCCGCCGCGCAAAGAATGCAAACACAGGCACGGTTGCGGATCATCGACACGACTCCGAGCGAAACGTGGTGAGTTTGGGTGGGTAATGCAGTGTATCGCACCCCAATGGGGAAGTAAATCCATGGCCCCGGAAGCGTGGCCGTCGGGAACGACACCCACCGAGTCGGCGTACCGATGCTCGGTGGGACACAACAAGAGTGGGAGATGGGGTTTACTTCGCCGAGAGGTCGATATTCAAGACATCTTCTCGACCGTCGATTGTCACCAAGCGTGGGACAACAATGGGCACGGCCGCTTTCCCCACCGTCTGATCGCCACTCACGGGGGTGTAGGTGATGCGATAGTTCCCAGTCGGGGCACCGGGTTTCCGCTCGCCGGTGCGATCGTTCAGGCGAACTGTGGTGAGGGTGTACGATCCATCGCTTCCGACTTCGCCATTGACGAGGAAGTCGGGCTTGTCCGGTTCCGACTGGAACACGACCACCCCACCCACAACGGGTTTCCCCTTGTGGGTGACGGTTCCCTTCACGGGTTTGAGATCTGCAAACTCGGCGAGTTTCGCCTGTCCGCCGCAGCCGACCAACCCACTGAGCCCACAGCCGAGGATACACCAGACCAAAGCACGCATGATTTCTCCGTTTCACTGATCCCGAATCGTGCGATTACCAATCTGCCGCGATGATGTTGCCATCGCGGGGGTCGGTGACATATTGCCAGGTGGTATCTTGAATGTTTCCGTTGAGGAACCGCACGCTCCCATCGCCGACACCGACCATGATTCCGCCGACGTGAATCCCTTGTGCCCAGTTATAGTCGCAATTGTTGATGTAATGGGGCTGGACCTGAAATTTCACCGCCGGGGTGTAGTTCGGCATCACGCTGCGGTTACCGGTCAGGTTGAAACCGGGCCGCCATCCAGTATTCGCATCTGCCCAGAGCGTTCCATAAGCCGTCGCAAGGTTGCCGGTGGCACCGCAGGTGGCGTAGACTTCCGCGAAGAAGACCGTATTCGAGAGGCCGTCCTGTACCGAGGAGGTCATATCTTTTTTGCGATCGGGATAGGTACGGCCAGCGGGCGGATCACCGAAGACGTAGGCATTGCCCGCGTAGTTCGTAACGGCCCAGTTGTTGCCGCCGCCGTTGGTGGTCTGGCACTTCCCCGCCGCATCGGAATTGTCTGTCGGGCAGAGGAACGTGGAAATCACCTGTCCAAACTGGCCTCCGCCGTAGCCCGAAGGAGTGAGCTTGTTATAAATGGCCGTCTGTTCGATGAACGGCAACACGAAGTGGAACATCGTGTAGTTGTGACGGCCAAATGGTGAACTATCGGGTGTGTAGCAACCTGGGTTGGTATCGTCTGCGCACGGTGCGGCCAATGGGGGCAGGCTACCGTAGGTGTCGCTGAGGCTGTGGACCGCCAACACCAATTGTTTGATGTTGTTCGTACATTTGCTCCGTGCCGCGGCCTCGCGGACTTTCTGGACTGCCGGGAGCAGTAGGCCAATCAACACAGCAATAATGGCGATGACAACCAACAACTCAATGAGTGTAAACGCACGCCGGATGGCTGGGGAATCCATCGCAAACTCCTGAAAATAAAATGAGATTGCGCGAGCCAACTGATCGCCAAGTCTAACAGGAAATACTTCTTACCGATAGCCGATAATGATGGTAATGGGAAGAAATGAGGGAACACCGAACCGGGGGCGACTGTCCCCGGTTTTCCGATTCGCAAATACAATGGACCATGAGCTAGGAACAAGGAACACTGGACACTGAGACAATGGGCCAAAAGCTGATTGAACCCCGGACTCTGCGGGGGTTTCGGGATTATCCACCCGCTCTGATGATCCCACGGGAACGGGTGCTGGAGACGGCCCGCGCGGTCTACCGCAGTTACGGCTTCGCGCCGATCGACACCCCAGCGATGGAATACGCGGAAGTGCTGCTCGGCAAAGGCGGCGGAGAAAACGATAAGATCGTCTATCGCTTTCGGGATCACGGGGATCGGGATGTCGCTCTACGCTTCGATCTGACCGTGCCGTTCGCCCGGTTCTCGGCTCAGCACATTCCCCAGCTGGGTGTGCCGTTCAAACGCTACGCGATGGGGCCGGTCTGGCGGGGCGAGAACACCGGCCACGGTCGCTACCGGGAATTCTGGCAGTGCGACTTCGACACCATCGGCACCACGGCGAACGCCAGCGACATCGAAACGGTTTTGGTCATCCACGACCTGTTCACCGCGTTGCAGTTCGAGCAATTCACCATCCGTGTGAACAATCGGCTTGTGCTGAATGGGTTGCTGGAATCGCTACATCTGGCGGAACAGTCCGTACCCGTGCTGCGGGCGATCGACAAACTGGAAAAAGCGGGCCGGGACAAGGTCATCGCCGAGATGGCCGAAGCGGGTGTCACCGCGGAACAAGCCGAAAAAGTGCTGCTGCTGGCGGAGACAACCGGGACGAATAGGGCGGTTCTCGATCGGATCCTGACGGTCTTCGGCACGAACGCCACGGTGGTCGAGGGGGTCAGGCGATTGCGAGAACTGCTGGAGGTGGCCGCGACCGCCGGGGTGCCGGAAGATCGCATCAAAATCGACTTGAGCATTGCCCGTGGGCTGGATTACTACACGGGCACCATCTTCGAGACGGTGCTGGGTGGTGATTACACGGATGACAAGGGAAAAACGTATCCGCTCGCCGGGTTTGGCAGTGTCTGTTCCGGGGGGCGGTACGACAATCTGGCGAGCTTATACACGAAGCAGGTGCTACCGGGCGTGGGGGCATCGCTTGGGGTCGATCGGTTGCTCGCCGCGATGGAAGCGGCTCAGCACCCGTGGCTTTCGGGCGCATCGACACCGGCTCCGGTCCTCATCACGCAGTTTCCCGGTGGGCCGCTCGGCGCGTATCAGCAGATGGCCCGCGCCCTCCGTGCCGCAGGGATTGCCACGGAGGTTTACCCCGAAGCGAAGAAACTCGGTGCCCAGTTCCAGTACGCCGACAAACGCGGGTTCCGCCTCGTCTTGATTGCGGGGCCGGATGATTTTGCTCAGGGAGTCTGGCAGGTGAAGGATCTGGCCAAAAGCGAACAGACATCGGTTGCCCAGGCTGACCTGATCGCGCACGTCCGCGTTTGCCTGGGTGGCTGAGAAGCTGTCAACCCGTGCTTTCTGCGGTCGTGCTTTCTGCGGTCGTTATTTCTGTGCCATGCGGATGCGGTAGGTGTCAATCGCATCCGCGGACGGGGTGCGATTGTAGACCGTGGTGAGGTTCGCCAATCGGTCCTTGATCTCCGGCAGGAACTGCCCCCAGCGGAATCGCCATTGCCAGTTCCCATCCGGCTTGCCGGGGATGTTCATCCGGGCTTCGCTGCCGAGTTCGAGAATATCTTGCAGCGGAGTCACCGCGACGACGGCCACGGAAGCCCAGGCGAGGCGGATCAGATCCCAGGCGGGACTCTGCACGGATCGCCCCAGATATTCCGCCAGCACCCAGCGGTTCACATCCGTCAGACCCGCGTACCAGCCGTTCGTCGTGTCGTTGTCGTGGGTGCCGGTGTAGGCCACGGTCAGGGGGTCGTAGTTGTGGGGCCAGTAGGGGTTGTCGGGGCCGCTGAGGGCGAATTGCAGCACCCGCATCCCCGGTAGCCCCGCGTGGAGCCGCATCTCATGCACGTCGTCCGTGATGAGCCCGAGATCCTCGGCGACCAGCGGAAGTGGGCCGAGTTCACGTCGCAGTGTGTCGAAGAGGTCTTGTCCGGGGCCGGGCACCCAGCGGCCATTCGTGGCATCTTTTTCCCCGGCGGGGATGTGCCAGGCAGCGGCGAACCCGCGGAAATGATCCAGACGCACCGCATCGCACTGATCCAACAATCGACGAATGCGATCGACCCACCAAGTGTAACCGTCTGCCCGCATCCGCGACCAGTTGTACAACGGGTTGCCCCAGTGCTGCCCGGTCGGGGAGAAATAATCCGGCGGCACCCCGGCAACGGCTGTGGGGTTGCGATCCGCATCCAGCAGGAACCGTTCCGGGTGCGCCCAGACATCGGCGGAATCCGGGGCCACGAAGATCGGAGCATCGCCGAGAATCTGGATGCCCCGCGCGTTGGCGTACTGCCGTAAGG
>JAIXLE010000274.1 GCA_026931725.1 Bacteroidales bacterium | reverse complement strand
CACTTATGCCGGTCTGAATCGCGTGCAGCGGGATTGGACGGTTGTGACGCGATCCTGGTTGGAATATGTACCCCAACCCCCGCACACGAAAGCAGTGTCGCTCGCGGCCGCATTGGCCTGTGCGGTGGGAATCGGGTGGCTGCGCCGGCAACCGCGCGCGTTCGCGTTGGCGTTGCTGTTCGGGCTGACCTGGATGACGGTGTTCGGCCCCGCCACGGAGGCGCATACCTATGCCCAGTTGGCCGGACTCGCCCCACTACTGGTCATCTTGGCTTGGGGGCCATCGTGGTGGCCGCGGCTGTTGGCTCTGGGTGGCTATGGGTTGCTGGCCTCGGCGGTGATGCGTGCCATGTTCCCGGATGATTGGCGATACACCCTGTTGGGACCGCAACCGATCGGCACGCTGTTGCTGTTCCTCGCGGGGTTGCGACTGCTCCTTCCGCATCGGGTGCCGACCTCCCAATCGGAAACCCAAGAGCCGATCCAAGTCTTGTGGGGTTCGATTCACCGGCATCGGCTGCATCCCCAAACTGAGGAACACCTGATCCCAGTGCGGAACCACAAATCCTCCACCATTCCGTAAATGCGGGTCAACTCGCCCAGAGTGGGGGTACGATGCCCGCCCCGCGTCCTGCTCCACACCCGAATTTTGACCATTTCCCTGTTCTTCCGTTATCACCTCATTTTCCGCTTGACGCATTCCTCCGATTCGGCTATCAGCCGCGCAAACAACAGGCCGTTGGGAACCCACCCGAACATGGGGAACCTCACCCGTTCCCCAAACACGGTGGCTGTTGTGATTGGTGGGTCGAACCGGAGGCCGCCCGTGAAGTTGAGTGTCGTCATCAACACCTACAACCGAGCGGCCACACTTCAGAACACACTGGAAGGATTGCGGTATCAGACGTACCCTGATTTTGAAGTCGTCGTCGTCAACGGCCCCAGCACCGATCACTCAGACGCAGTGCTACAATCATACGGCCATGCGATTCGCGTCTATCGCTGCCCCGAGGTGCATCTCTCACGCTCACGCAACATCGGTGTCACCCAGGCCGCGGGCGAAGTGGTGGCCTTCATTGATGATGATGCCGTGCCGGACCCGCGCTGGATCGAGGAACTCGTCGCAGGCTACGATCAACCGCAGATCGGCGGAGTTGGCGGGTTGGTCTACGATCACACGGGGGCAAAGTTCCAGTACACCTTCTCGTCCTGCTCCCGACTCGCGGTGCCCCTCTTTCAGATTCAACCGCCGTTCGATGCCCTGAATCGACCCGGAGCAGACCCGTTTCTGTATCTGCAAGGGACCAATTGCAGCTTTCGCCGAGACATGCTGACCGAGATTGGCGGCTTCAACGAGGAAATCGAATACCACCTGGATGAAGCCGAGATTTGCCTGCTGAGCATCGACGCGGGATACCCGATACGGGCGTTGAACGGTGCCCGTGTGTACCACAAGTACGCACGCAGCCACATTCGTTCAGCCAATCGTGTGACTGTCGATCCCTATGCGACGGTGAAGAACCATTGCACCTTCGCGGTGCGTTATGGCCGCGTGAATCGACCACTCACCGAAGTCCTCGCCGCCGTGTCCGAATACCTGGACACCGTGAAACGCGGCGGGTACGGGAATCGGGATCACGGGTTGTTCACGGAGGAACAACTGGCGTATTATCTGGAGCGTACCGAACAGGCCGCCGAAGTGGGAATCCGCCAAGGGTTGACGAAACCCCGGCCCTTCACACGCATTCCCCCGGCTCGGCCCCAGGAATTCCGGCCCTTCCCGACCCTCATGCCAGCCGGAGGGCGACTCAAGACGGTCTTCGTTTCTCGGGAATACCCACCCCAACAGGGGGGGATTGGCCGCTGGACGGCGGAACTCGCAACAGAATATGCCCGGCTCGGCCATGAAGTCCGCGTCATTACGCACGGTGATACCCACACGGTCGACTTCCAAGACGGTGTCTGGCTCCATCGCATCCCCGATGGGGCGATTCCGGTCCCCGCGCTGAGCGGCCACCCCGTCGCGGACTACTTCGCACACGCGGCCGCCGTCCACCAGGAAATCGAACGGATTCACGATGCCTTCGGCGTGGACGTGGTGTCGGCTCCGATCTGGGGCTGCGAAGGGACAATCAGCCGATACGATTCTCGCTGGCCCACGGTGCTATCACTGCACACCACGCTGGCGACGATCGCCGAGATGGGCGGTGCCCCGGATTCTCTGCTCACCCGCGAACTGCTCGCTCTGGAACGGGAAACCGCGCGCGATGCCCCGTACCTCTACGCGAACAGTCGGGCTGTACTCAACAAATTGACCCACGATACCCACGGCTTGAACGGCACCGCGTTCATCGTCCCGCATGGCAGTCTCGATGTTCGGGACGAATACCTACCCAGTCCGAAATTGGGTACACCCATTCGCGTGTTGTTCGTCGGACGCATCGAGACTCGCAAAGGTGTCGATGTCTTGTTACAAGCCGCGTACCGGGTGCTGACCGCTTGCCCGAACGCGGAGTTGCACCTGATCGGCCAACATAACCCGTTACCCGGCGAATCCGAATCCATTTTGGAACGGCATTACCGAACGATCGCGGATCAGCCGGATCTGGCGAGCCGGATTTTATTCCGTGGATTACTT
>JAIXLE010000276.1 GCA_026931725.1 Bacteroidales bacterium | reverse complement strand
ATCAACTGCACGATCGTCTGATTCGCCCCGCTCATGTGATTGTCGCCTGTGAACCACCGGCGGGAGATTAAAACGCACTTATCAGTTTGAGGTTTCAGAGTTTGAGGTTTCAGAGTTTGAAGTTTGAAATCTCAAGAGGCAGAGTTTGAAGTTTTCCGTCTCTGACCTCCGTTCTGACTCTGAAACCTGAAACCTGAGACTCTGAAACCTGAGACTCTGAAACCTGAAACTCGTTGAGAATCATGCCCACTTACGATTATGTTTGTGATGCCTGCCAACATGCGTTTGAAGAATGGCAATCGTTCAAAGATGAACCGTTGACAAAGTGCCCCGCGTGCAAGAAGAAGAAACTCCGCCGTCTCTTCGGCGGTGGCGCGGCGATCATCTTCAAGGGGTCCGGGTTCTACGAGACGGACTACCGCAAGGATTCCTACAAAGCCGCGGAAAAAGCCGACAAGGAAGCGCAGACCAAAGCGGATACGCCGTCCGAATCGAAAACGACAACCTCAACGGAAGGAAAATCGGAATCGGCCACACCCAAGGCATCCGCGCAGGAGTCCGGTTCGGGTCGTTCCTCGAAAACAAAGAAAGCGGATAAATCCTGAGTTGTCCGCCCTACCGAGAGTCGCCATGAACAAAGTGACCTGCTTGATCTGCGGCACCGCAATGCCGGGCGACTGGACGGAATACCCCGATTATCCCTTTTGTAGCAAACGCTGTCGGATGATCGACTTAGGACGCTGGCTCGGCGAGTCGTACCGTGTCGCCGGGCCACCCAGTGATGATCGGTCCACGGCTGGTGAGGACGGGTCATCTCCTGACGAATCCCGTTGAACAGGAGCCGTCATCGGAAAACCGGGGACTATCGTCCCCGGTTCGGTGTATGGGCATTGGTTTCGGCTGAACCGGGGACGACGGTCCCCGGTTGTGTCCCCCATTTCCTAATCAGACCGTCTCACCAGGTTCGGGTATCGGGCACCCATCACGGGGTCCACTGAGGCACTTTGGGCTTGGCCGCGAAGCCCGGAAGGCGGATCTGATTCGCGCGGGCGGACTCCACCAAACCCTCCACCGTGGCCAGTTGGCTATCCGATCGCCCGGCAGAACGCAGCACGTCTTTGGCCAATTCCCGTGCATTCACCGCGGAGCCCGTGGAACCACCCCGGCGGTATTTCTTTTCGTACATCGCCAACTCGGCGAGATGCGTCTGATCCGAACTGATCCCACCCGCGTTCAGGTTCGCGCCATCGGGCAAGTTCACGGGCAACGGTGGTAACTCGTTCCGGTTCGCCACTTTCCGCTCGGCCGCCATCTGTCCGAGTTCCGCGGCCAGCACGGCAGCGAGCGCATCATCGTTCGCACACCGTTTTACCAAGCCATCGCTGATGATGACAATGTTCGGGTTCGGATGGAACAGCACCGGCTCCGGCATGGACACGGTTTGAAAGATGGGTTCCACGCCCAGAAACGGACTGGCGGCGAGCAGTTCCCGGCCGACCTGATCGACCCGTGCGGCCATATCCAGCGCGGCTTGCGGAAGTTCGGGTGTCTCGATGGGCCGACCGTTGACGCTACCGCCGAACAGGCTGGAGTTTGTGTCTGCACAGCCCGTCAGAACCAGGAGCAACAGAGCCGGAGTGATGGTGCAGGAACGGAACATAAAACTCCTCCGCCTCAGCCGAATATCCTCGATCCGAGGTACGGAATAGCGGAAGAGTTCCTCAATCACCAGCCGAACTGGTGCGACCAATGCGTTATGCCCCCGTGACAGCCGTAACGACTTCCCCGGCAATGTCGGTGAGGCGTTCATCGCGGCCGTTGTGGAGGTAGGTGAGCCAAGTGTGTTCCAGGCCGAGCAGGTACAAAATCGTGGCATGGAAATCGTGAACCGAAATCCGATCGCGGATCGCCTTGAGGCCGAATTCGTCGGTTTCGCCGATGGATTGTCCACCTTTCACACCACCACCGGCCATCCACATCGTGTAGCCGAGCGGGTTGTGATCGCGGCCCTTGGTGCCCTGGCTGTTCGGGGTCCGGCCAAACTCGCTGCACCAGACCACCAGGGTATCATCGAGCATCCCCCGGCGTTTCAAGTCCGTAATCAGCGCGGCAACCGGCTTATCGACATGGCCGCACATCTTTTCGTGGTTCTCGTTGACATCGTTGTGGGCATCCCATTGCCAGCTGAGCGGACCGCCACCGGAGTACACCTGCACGAAGCGAACACCGCGTTCGACCAACCGCCGAGCGAGGAGCAACCGAGAACCGAAATCGGCCGTTTGCGGGTCGTCGATGCCGTAGAGCCGGTGCGTTTCGACCGATTCGCGGGCCAGATCGACCGCTTCCGGGGCGTGCGATTGCATACGGAAGGCGAGTTCGTAGCTGGCGATCCGGGATTGTAGGTCGCTATCCCCCGCGGGCAGGTTCATTTCGTTCAACTTCTTGACGAGGTTGAACGTCCGTTCATTCTGAGCGGCGGTGACACCTGCTGGCGGTTTCAGATTCAGAACCGGAGCCGCGCCCTTGCGGAGCAAGGTGCCCTGATACACAGCCGGGAGATACGCCGAACCCCAACACGGAGCCCCGCCTTCGGGCACACCTTGCGGTTGCGGCATCACGCAGTAGGCCGGCAGGTTCTCGCTGGCGGAACCGAGCCCATACGATACCCAGGAACCGATGGATGGGTGCCCCATGAGGATGCGGCCGGTGTGCAGTTCGTACATCGCCGGGGCGTGAATCGTGCTATTGCACCAGCACGATTTCAGGAAGCAGATTTCATCGGAAACGCTTGCCAGATGCGGCATCAGGTCCGATACCCACTGCCCGCTTTGGCCGTGCTGTTTGAATTTGCGGGTACTGGCCAGGACGGTTTCGGTCCCTTTGGTGAACTGGCTGACGGGCCGACCCACGGACTCAGGGAGTGGCTTCCCGGCCCATTTCGTCAGGGCGGGTTTGGGGTCGAACAGGTCCATCTGGCTGGGACCGCCGACCATGAACATGAAGATGACCCGTTTGGCCGTGGGGGCAAAGTGCGGTTCTTTCGCGGCGAGTGGGTTGGTGGAAGCCGGTTTGCTCGCGGCGGCGGCTTGTGCATCCCGAGCCAGCATCCAGCTGAGGGCCAAACTACCGAGGCCGCCACCCGCATGGGTGAGGAAATCGCGGCGGGTGCGAGCAACGGGAATGTGCGGAATGGGGTGGGGTGTGTTCATGATGACATTTTATCCCGCAGGCGAAGGCAGGGCAACAACTGGGAAAGTTGCTGTTGAAAGCAGTATATGCCTGACAAGCCAAAACCGTCAGGCAGAAGGGGAAGCTATCTGGTAGGTGACATCAAGCCTTCTTCAGCATACCGACCTTTTCGGCATAGTTGAAGACCCCGCCCGCTTCAATAATTGGGGCCACTTCTCCCAACGGACGCAGCGACCACTTGTCGCCGGTGGTGAGATTGTGCAGTTCGTGTGTGGTCAGGTCGATCCGCAACTGATCGCCGGTGCAGATCGTCTCACAGAGTCGGGTTTCCGTTTCGAGTGGAACCAAGTAGCCGCCATTAACCGAGTTGCGATAAAAGATGCGGGCATAAAACTCCGCCACGACCGCGACAATCCCAGCGGAAGCGAGAGCGATCGGAGCATGTTCCCGGCTCGAACCGCAGCCGAAATTCTTCCCGCCGATGATGATGGTGTACGGCGCGATAAACTCATCATCCGGGCCGTGGAACGGCACATGCCCCTTCGGCAACCCGCCCTGATCGGGAGGCACGCCGCACAACGCGAACTTGCCGAACATCTTGTATTCCGCCGGAATGGCCGGGTTGTAGGTTAGGTATTCCGCGGGAATGATCTGATCGGTGTCGATATTGTCACCCAGAACATACGCTTTCCCTTCGATCACCGTCTGCATCAGGTGCGCTCCGCGTGTAGGAGTAGATGGGTCATGCAATACCTTCAGTTTATTCACCCCAAGTCAATCGGCGTTGGTTTTCTGATCGAGAAATCACCGGAAGATTCACCTATGGCCTGAAATTGTCCGCAATACTGTTAATCCTCAACGATTTTGCGGAATACTCCGACGCTTTTAGCCGCGAACATGTCCGAATTTCGTGCTAGGCTCACGGCAGGAGATGATTGCCATTACGGATCGTGCCCACTCGGATCCGCGGAGCCTGGGAGCATCGGCACGCCATGTTCGCACGACTTGTGGTCGAATCCGGGGACTGCGTTCCCACTATGTTGGATCTGCAACCCGATCAGCCCGTGACACTGGGCCGCAGCCGGGATAACTCCATCATCGTCAAGGATGACATGGTGTCTCGACTCCATGCCAAAGTGTATTACGATGCCGGACGCTGGGTCTTACGCGATTTCGGGCTGAATGGAACGAAATTGGCCGGAAACCGGATCAACGGCGCGACCGATTTGACGGATGGCAGCTTCATCGAATTCGGCGATGTTCGGATTCGGTTCCTTCTGACCACCAATCCCCCACCGTCGCCCAGTACCGACACTCCCATGCCAGTCGCGGGAGCGGCGGCTTGGGCGGAGCGAGTCGCGGCCGGAGAGCGGTTCGGCTCCCAACTGGGGAAGCCTATCGGTTCCTCGAATACCCCCGTGCGCACCGCCGCCGAGGTGAAGAATACCAAAGTGCAATCGCATCTGATTCGTCAACCGATGGTGGATCTGGCTCCATCGGAAACGGGTCCGCTGACCGACCCGATGGATACGCAACTGCGAGTCGATGAGCTGACCGCGTTGAACCGCTACATGACCAACGCGGTCAGCCTGACGGATCAGCAAGAACTGATCCGAACAACCCTACTCACGATTCTCCATCAAACCTCGGCCACGGTGGCGGGGTATCTCAGTCTAGACCCCACGGAGCCAAGCCCCAAAATCGTCATGCCCGAACGAGCTTCGGTCGATACCCGGCTCAGTCGACGCCTCACCGAACGCATCCGGGCCGGGCAAAAACGGGTTTGGCTATTCGGGGATGTCGCAGGTCAAGGAGGGGCCGACCCCGGCGATAGCCTGTCGGCTTTCGCGGATGCGGTCTGCTTGCCGGTGGCGGGACCGGGTGGCGGGCCAATGGCTGCCCTGCATGTGTATCGGACGGGGCGTGGCTTTTTGGAACGCGATGTCCGATTTCTGGAAGCCGTGGCCGGGTTTCTCACCCCGGCTCTGGAGACGCTCCGCGCTCGACGCAAACTCGAAGCCGAGAATAGCCGACTCCGCGGCGTGGCTCCGGTCGCGGATGAACTGATTGGCGATAGCTCGGCGGTTATGACTCTGCGTGGTCAGATTGCTCGTGCGGCCCCCCAACCATTCACGGTCCTGATCCACGGAGAAAGCGGTTCGGGGAAAGAACTGGTCGCGCAGGCACTGCACCATCACAGTACCCGTGCTGAGGGGCCGTTGGTCGTCGTGAACTGTGCCGCGATTGCGCCGACGTTGCTGGAGGCGGAACTGTTCGGCTACCGCAAAGGAGCGTTCAGCGGAGCCGACCGCGACCATCCTGGCCTCTTCGAGCAAGCCGACGATGGCACACTCTTTTTAGACGAAGTGGGCGAACTCTCGCTCGAATGTCAGGCCAAGCTGCTGCGCGTGATCGAAGCCAAGGCGTTCCGCCCCGTGGGCAGCGTCAAAGATGTGAAGGTCGATGTCCGCGTGATCGCCGCCACGCACCGGGATCTCGATGCGGAGGTGAAAGCGGGCCGATTCCGCCAGGATTTGTTGTTCCGTCTCAAGGTCATCACGCTCCGGGTGCCCTCGCTCCGCGATCACAGCGAAGACATTCCCGAATTGGCCCGCTTCTTCCTCGAACGGCTCAGCGTCCAGTGTCGCCGTAGCTTCCGACTCACGCCCGAAGCCCTCCGGCGGTTGCAGTCCTATTCCTGGCCGGGGAACGTGCGACAACTGCGGGCCGTGCTGGAAAGCGCCGCCGTGATGAGCGAAACCGAAATGATCGACGTGGACTCGCTCCCCATCGGAGCCGGAAACGATGCCCCGGTGGTGTCTGCCGCGACCGTTACCGATGTCCCTCAGAGCCTGGACCTGGATGAAATCGAAACCTGGGCCATCCACCGGGCACTGCGTCAGACTCAGGGCAACGTCAGCCAAGCCGCCCGCGTACTGGGGATGAGCCGAGACACCCTGCATACCAAGCTCAAGAAAAAAGGAATCGACCGTGGAGCCCTCCGGCAAGATGGCGAATAAGGAACAAATCTGCTCTCGCCGTTCCGTGGGCCGGTTCGTCCAATAGGGAGTATGCCCGAAAACCTCGACCCCCAGTATCGTCGTGACCCGGTGACGGGGCGATGGGTCATCATTGCTCCGATCCGCTCACTCCGGCCGCTCACGCTGGCCCACTCGAAACCGCACGCCCGCACCGGAGCGGGCCACGCGCACTGCCCGCTCTGCGAAGGCGCGGAAGCCAACACCCCCAATGAGGTGTACGCGATCCGGGATGCCAACAGCACCCCGAACGGCCCCGGTTGGCAACTGCGGGTCGTGCCGAACAAGTTCCCCGCCGTGCATCCTCTCGGTGAGCCCGTGTATCTGTCCGAGGGGGCGGGCGACCTATTCGACTCGTTACCGGGTTTCGGCGAGCATGAATTGCTCATCGAATGCCCCCATCATGAAGTCACACCGATCGCGTTATCCGATCCCGAAATGACGCAGGTGCTGACCGCCTACCGCGAACGCATCCTGGCGCTCGGTGGCAACCCGCTCTACGAGTACGCCACGATCTTCAAGAACATCGGTGCCGAGGCTGGGGCATCGCTGGCGCATTTGCACTCCCAGATTATCGCTACGCCGGTCGTACCCGAGGCGGTGCGGAATGAACTCGAAATGAGCCGTGCCTATTACGATCGCCGACGGCGTTGCGTGTTCTGCGACATCCTCCGGGAAGAACACACCGAACGGCACCGGGTCGTCGCGGAGTCCGCATCGTTCATCGCCATCTGTCCGTTCGCGCCACGCTTCGCCTACGAAACCTGGGTGTTACCGAAATCCCACGATAGCCGCTACGAAGCCCAGACCGATACGCAATATGCGGAACTGGCCTCCCTCTTGAAACAGACACTCGGTAAGCTCGATACCGTTCTGGCGGAACCGGCCATGAACTATTATCTGCACACCAGCCCGCTCCGCTCGGCCAATCTGCGATACTATCACTGGCACTTCGAGATTGTTCCCCGGATTGCCCGCCAAGCCGGGTTCGAGTGGGGCAGCGGGTGCTTCATCAACGCGGTGGCTCCCGAAAAGGCCGCAGCGGATCTGCGTGCCGCCAAGCCGCCACCGATCGAAGCCGCATTAGGATTGTGATTGCTCATTCCCACGAGTCCCTCATGCGTATCGGCATCTTTGGCGGCACGTTCGACCCACCCCATCTCGGACATCTGATCCTGGCCGAGCAGTGCCGCGAAGACGCACGCCTTGATGCAATCTGGTTCCTCGTGGCGTACCGTCCTCCGCACAAGTCTGGAGAATCGGTCACGCGGTTCGAGCAGCGTTGTGAAATGACCCTGCTGGCCACCACCGGCCAACCGGCATTCCGCATCGAGACGCTCGAAAAAGAACTCCCCCCGCCAAGCTACACCGCCGAGACGCTCACCGCGTTACGGACTCGCCACCCGGAACACGATTTCCATCTGATCCTCGGCGGAGATTCCATCGTCGATTTGCCGAAGTGGTACGCTCCGACCCGCGTGGTGACGCAAGCCGGGCTCGTCGGCGTGGCCCGTCCGGGGTTTGCGCCTTGGCCGCCCGAACAGCTCGCGGAATCGCTGCGGCTACCGCCAGAGGCCGTGCGATTACAATGGGTGAACTGCCCGCTCATCGCCCTTGCCAGCCGAGAACTCCGGCAACGAGTCGCGGAAGGGAAAACGATCCGCTACCTGGTCCCGCGTGCCGTGGAAGAGTTCATCCGCGAACGCGGACTCTATCGACCGCCCGTGCTGGCCGAGTGAACCCGCCACTTCCCTAAAGAATCTCACGTCCACTTGAGTATCTCCCCCGTGAAACTTCACGGGCTTTCCTTGTTTACCGTGCCCCACCTCTCGGCAATTTCCCGCACGGATTTCCGGGAATTTCTAGCGGTTTTCCTCTCGACATCACGGGGAACCCACGGTATTCCCCCGCTCTCTCGATCGAACTGAGTGCCGAGGCATCGGAAGCCGGATGGGGATCCGGTTGAGGATGCTGGCCCCACAACCAGCACGGTTTGCCGTGCGGATTGTGCCCAGGGAATCGCCGAGGAATCACCAGAGATTCCCGGTTTCTCAGGAAAGATTTCAGCTTCCGATCGGGTGGAGTCGATAAAGCGTAGCGGATGTCCGGGTCGATCCCGACCGGACTACGGGGGACCATTCAGAACGAGAATAACCGAGCCAAACTCATGGAATCCGGGTTTGGCTCGGCAACCGACAACCGGGGACATTGGACGACAACACCCACGCGGAGAATACCGCGATGCCTTCTGGGGAAGGCCGTGATGGAGTCATCCAATCGAGTCGGGTTCGTTCTGACGCGAATCAGGGAGGATCGGAACGATGGTGACACGTGCCGAAATCGACGTGCCGCAACTTTGGCAAGATTACCGGACCAATCCCACGAACGATCTCCGTAATCGTCTGGTTGAATTGTACCTGCCACTGGTCAAGTACAACGCGGAACGCATCTGGGCTCGGCTCCCGGATGGAGTAGAACTGGACGATCTCATCTCATCCGGCGTGTTCGGTCTGATGGATGCCATCGAGGCATTCGACCTGGAACGCGGGGTCAAATTCGAGACGTACTGCGTCCCCCGCATCCGAGGGGCCATGCTCGACGAACTCCGCACGATGGACTGGGTTCCCCGGTTGGTACGCTCCAAGCAGAGCAAGATGGATGCCGCCGCTAAGGCACTCGAAACCGCCCTCGGTCGCAAACCGACCCACGAGGAACTGGCGGAGAAGCTCAATCTGCCGCTCGAACAGATTCAGGCGTTCGTCTCGGAAGCCACCGCCGTCAATCTCGTCTCGCTGAATAAGAAGTGGTACGAAACGGACAGCTACAAGGATGTCCGCGAAATCGACATTCTCGAAGACAAGAAAGCCGAAGACCCCACAGGCCGCCTGCAAAATGGCGACTTGATGCGACTCGTCACGCGGGGGTTGAACCGGAACGAACGGCTCATCGTCATCCTCTACTACTACGAGGAAATGACGATGAAAGAGATCGGAGCCACACTGAACCTCAGCGAATCCCGTGTCAGTCAGATGCACAGCAGCATCGTCAATCGCCTGCAGGCCCAACTGGCGAAACGTCGCCCGGAATTCAGTAACTGATGGACGGTTTCCGAGTTTCCCATTTCAAGTTTCGCTCCAGTTCGTAACTTGAACCTGGGAACTGGAAACGGGACGGGAATCAGGTTTGCCATGCCGAAGATCCTCATCGCGGACGATCATCAACAGAACGCCGAACTGCTCGAAGCCCACCTCGACGGCACCGGGTTCGACACCCGTATTGCCACCAACGGCGAAGAAACCGTCCGCATCGCCCAGGAATGGCAGCCCGATGTCATCCTCCTGGATGTCATGATGCCGAAACTCAGCGGCTTTGAAGTGTGCCGTCAACTCCGGGCAGACCCTCGGTTACAGTCTGTCGGCATCCTCATGGTCACGGCCTTGGACCAGCCCACCGATGTCGACCGGGCCATCGAAGTCGGCACCGATGACTTTCTGACCAAACCCATCAACAAGACCGAACTCCTGCTGCGGCTCCGGTCCCTGTTGGCGGCGCTCCCGGAAGTGGACTTTGTCGAACGGGGACTCACCTACTTTGGCCGCGTTCAACAGGGACTCTAGCCCCTGCCTGCCGTCCGCCGATTCCTCGGACAGAACCAGACTCGCCACTTGCTGAACGGGGACAATCCGTGACCCTGCCTGATGCCACCGTAACCGGAACCGTTTTCCTCAAGCCGAAACGGGCGCAACCGTTCTTCGGCCGCCATCCGTGGGTGTTCGCCGGGGCGATCGACCGCGTGGAGGGTGCCCCCGCCGATGGGGCCATTGTCGATCTGCGTTCCTCGGCCGGGAACTTCGTGGCGCGAGGAGCCTTCAACTCACAGAGCAAGATTCGCGTGCGGCTCTACTCCTGGGAGGAAGCCGAGACACTCGACCGCGCGTTCTTTAGCCGGCAGTTGGATCAAGCCATCGCCCTGCGGCACGAGGTTCTCCATCTGCACACCGGCCCAGATGCCGCCTACCGGGTGGTCTTCAGTGAATCCGATCGGCTCTCCGGCCTGGTGGTCGATCGCTTCGGCGACTGGCTGACCGTCCAGTTCACCTCTCTGGCACTCGCGCAGCGACGGCAGATGATCGCGGAACTGCTCCAGGAAAAATTGCGAGTCCGAGGGGTGTACCTCCGCACCGAACGCGGCATCGGGCAGTTGGAAGGGATCGAGCAGCACGACGGCCCGATCCTCGGTGAGACACCCCCGGATGAAGTGATCTTCACCGAGCATTTTGGGCTGCGGTTCGCCGTCAACTTGACGGAAGGACAGAAGACCGGCTACTACCTCGATCAGCGAGACAACCGGGCCACGGTATCCCGGCTGGCCGTCGGTCGGCGCGTGCTGGATGCCTTCTGCTACTCCGGCGGATTCGGCATCTACGCGGCCAAGGGCGGGGCTCAGGAAGTCCTCTGTGTGGATGCCTCGGAAGCCGCACTGCAACTCGCTCAGCGGAATGCCGTGTTGAACGGCCTGAGCCAACTGACCTTTCAGCACGCGGATGTCTTCCACCATCTCGGCGACCTCGCGGCAGCGGGGCGAAAATTCGATCTCATCATCCTCGATCCGCCGAAGTTCGCTCGGAACCGGGCCGCGATTCCGAAAGCCTTGCAGGGCTACCGTAAGCTCCACCAACAGGCACTGCGTCTGCTCGAGCGCGGCGGTCTTCTGGTGTCCTGCTGCTGCACCGGGCTCATCACCGCGGAGACGCTCGAAGACTTGATCGCCCAAGTAGCAATGGATGCGAAGCGGGACGTGCAGATTCTCGAACGCCGTGGCCCCGCGCCCGATCACCCGGTGGCGATCTCTTGCCGGGAATCCGGTTATCTGAAGTGCCTCATCACGCGTGTCGGATAGCGTACCGGGCGGAATCACCATCACGCGATCGCATCATCTCTCGCCGACCGGGACTTTTCCGCCTGCGGGGCCGTGTTCCTCTCGGAATGCGGTCAGAGTCCCCTGATGGACATGCCTTCTCTTCGGCTGGGTCGTACAACACCATCTACGATCTTTCACCCAGCCGAGGTTTCGCGTATGTCCAGTCCGCAACGGTTGCCGCACACACGGGTTCCCACGCTGCTGTTCCCGGCACCGGCCACCGCCAGCCAGCACGTTGCCCGAGAAATTGACCAACTCATCCGCACCCGCAATGCCGCTGGCAAGCCGACGGTTCTCGGTTTGGCCACCGGATCCACGCCGGTCGGGCTGTACCGCGAACTGATCCGCCTGCACCGTGATGAAGGACTCGACCTCAGCAAAGTCATCACCTTCAATCTCGATGAGTATTTCCCGATGGCCAAGGAGAGCGTCCACTCCTACTTCCGCTGGATGCATGAGACGTTCTTCCATCATGTCAACATTCGCCCGGAAAACATCCACATCCCCGATGGGACGGTCGCACCGGGTGCCGTCGATGAATTCTGCGCGGGATACGAACGGAAAATCCGAGCCGTGGGCGGCATTGACATTCAAATCCTGGGTATTGGCCGCACCGGGCATATCGCCTTCAACGAACCCGGCAGCCCACGCAACAGCCGGACCCGCATGGTGACGCTCGACAGCATCACCCGCCGCGATGCCGCCCCTGGGTTCTTCGGGGAAGAGAACGTCCCACATCAGGCGATCACGATGGGAGTGGCCAGCATCCTGGACGCTCGCCGTGTGTTCCTGATGGGGTATGGCGAACACAAAGCGGGGATCGTCTACAAGGCCGTCGAGCAGCCGCCTACGGAATCCATCTCCGCCAGTTTCCTGCAAGAACACCCGGACGCGACCTTCTTGCTCGATACCGCGGCGGCGGCGGAACTCACGGCCGTCAAACGACCGTGGGAAGTCGGCCCCGTCGCCTGGACCCCGGAACGTGTCCGGCAAGCGGTGGTTTATCTAAGCTTGTCCACGAAAAAGGGGCTGCAAAAGCTCGACGATGACGATTTCCGCGACCATCTCCTCTACGAACTGCTCCGCGAACAGGGGCCAGCCGAGAAAATCGGCGAGGCGGTTTTCCACGATCGCTTAGCGACGATTCAACTCTACCCCGCAGGGAAAGTGGCCGAGGAATCGACTCCCTCCGCGTTGGCGACTCCGGCCCGGCACGCAGGTGACCGCGTCACACCGAAGACGATTCTGGTGTTCTCACCACACCCGGACGATGATGTCATCAGCATGGGTGGCACGATCATTCGCCTGGTGGAGCAAGGGCACAAAGTGCATGTGGCTTACATGACCAGTGGCAACATCGCCGTCTTCGACCACGATGCCCGGCGGTTCTTGGATTTCGTCGGTGAGTTCAGCAAGCAGTTCGGCCTGGATCCTGCGCAGGTGCAACCGATCCTGGAGCGGGCCACGGGGGCACTGGGCGATCGGCAAAAGAAGACCGGAACCGCCGACGCGGACGATGTTCTGAAAATCAAGGGGCTCATCCGCGAAACCGAGGCCCGCGCGGCCGCCTGGGCGTGTGGCATTCCGCCGGAGCAGCTCGCGTTCATGAACCTGCGGTTCTACCGAACCGGCAAGGTCGCCAAAGACCCGATTCACCCGGATGATGTCGCCGACTTGGTGGCCTTGATGGACCGGCTCCGCCCCGCGCAAGTGTATGTCGCCGGGGAAATGTCGGACCCGCACGGCACCCATCGCATCTGTGCCGAGGCGATCTTCACGGCTGTACGGCAAATCCGGGAAACGGGATTCACGCCGGATGTGTGGCTCTACCGTGGGGCGTGGGAAGAGTGGGAACCGCATGAGATCGAGATGGCGGTGCCGCTCAGCCCGGACATCGTGGAACGGAAACGGCAAGCGATCTTCCGGCACCAATCGCAGAAGGATCGGGCCATGTTCCCTGGTGGCAACGATCGCCGGGAATTCTGGCAACGTGCCGAAGACCGCAACATCCAGACCGCCCGCACCTTCGACGCCCTCGGCCTCCCCGAGTACTACGCGCTGGAAGCGTTCGTAAAGTGGAAAGAGTAACCCCTTCCCCATCGTGTGCGGCTGCGCTTGGCCATGACGGCACCGCACAAGGCCATTTGGGGATCATTAGGGCCAATATGACCACCATCGCTGATGTCTGCCAATTTCTGAACCGATTCGCTCCACCAGAAACCGCGGCGGACTGGGATAACGTCGGCCTGCTCGCCGGAGACACCACTTCTTCCGTCGAGCGGGTCATGACCTGCCTAACCATCACCCGATCCGTGGTGGAAGAAGCCCTCACCGAACGGGTCGCCCTGGTGGTTTCCCATCATCCGATCCTGTTCCGAGGGGTGAAACAACTGACCCCCCACACGCCGGATGGCCGGCTACTGCTGCCGCTCTTGCGGGCAGGCGTGGCCGTGTACTCGCCCCATACCGCCTTCGATAACTGCCCCGGAGGCATCAACGACGGTTTATGCGCCCGGCTCGGCCTGACCGCTGTTGAGCCGCTGCGGCCGCGTGAGGTGCGGGAATGCAAACTCACGGTGTTCGTACCGGAATCCGATCGCGAACCCGTCTCCGACGCCTTGTTCGCGGCCGGGGCAGGCGTGATCGGTGAATACGAACAATGCAGTTTCCGCGTCCCCGGTACGGGCAGCTTTTTTGGTCGGGATTCCACCCACCCCACCCTCGGTCAAAAAGGCCGTCGGGAAGAAGTGGCGGAACTGCGACTCGAAGTGATCGTGCCCGAAGCCCGCTTGCCGGCCGCGCTCGCCGCGATGCGCGCCGCTCACAGTTATGAAGAACCCGCGTTCGATGTCTACCCGCTGCGTCCGCGACCGGGGACGATGGGAGAAGGCCGCATCGGGACACTGGCTTCCCCACGCACACTGGGAGAATTCGCCCAACATACACGCCAACAACTATCCGCCTCTTCCGTCCAAGTCATCGGCGACTCGGCCAAACTCGTGACACGAGTGGCACTGGCCTGCGGCGCGGCGGGTGAGTTCCTCCGGGATGCAATCCGAGCGGGTGCCGATCTCTTTCTCACCGGAGAGATGCGTTTTCACGATGGCCTGACCGCCCAGGATGCGGATGTCGGCGTGGTTCTTCCGGGACACTATGCGACGGAACGCCCCGGTGTCGAAGATTTGGCCCATCGACTCGCCGCGGAATTCCCCGATGTCGCCGTCTGGGCCAGTCGCCGCGAAACCGACCCGCTGTGGTCGGTGGAGTCCGCCCATACCCCGCCGTAAATCGAGGAACGAACGACCAAACATTTTACCATGTCCGAATCTCTCATGCTGACCTCACCGCGACACGATCAACTCCCAGGGGTGTGTCGGCTGTTGTTTTCCGCCCTGGCGGAACCCGAGCGTACCGCACGCCGCACGGCCGCCGTGGAGTGGTTCGGTTCCGATGCGTTCGACACGACGGAACTCCTCATAGCCCAAGACATGACCCAAGAAGAGGAGCGGGTGGTGGGGGCCGGGTTCGTCCATCAGGAACCGGGAAGGCAAGCATCCATTTGGGTGCCGGTTGCCATCGCGGGGCCACGGCGGGATGCGATCATCGTGGCCCTGGCAGAAGCCTATCGGGCGCGGTTCCTCGCACAGGGCACCCAAGTCGCGCAACTGCTATTGCCGGAAACGGGGCCGAACTGCCCTCCCGCGTTGGAACAGATCGGTTTTCGCTTCGTGACGCACATGGAGTATCTGGCCCGGCGTTTGACACTCTCGGATCGCACGGCAACGATTGGGGAAGACTATCAGCTCCTGCCGGTCGATTCCGTTCAGGCTGTCGGCACATTGCTGGTTGCGACGTACAAAGACTCTTTAGACATTCCTGAGCTGAACGACACCCGCACCGTCGATGAGATTGTCCTCGGATATACGACCCCGGCCCACCAGCCCCCAGCGCGGTGGTATCGCATCGACCACGGCCGCCAGCCGGTCGGCGTGTTGATGCTGAACCCCGGCGATCAGCTCAAAATGATCGACTTGGGCTACCTCGGGCTCGTGCCTTCCGCTCGGGGGCGGGGTGCGGGCAAGCAAGTGGTGGCTGGGGTCATCGGCATGGCGGCCCGGATGGGGATGGAATGGCTCACGGTTTCTTCGGATGAACGGAACATCCCCGCGGGTAAGGTTTACCGTCAATCCCGCTTCGGGATTCTGACTCGGCAACGTGTCTACTTGTGGAAGCCCCCTTCTCAGGTTCCCTGTAACGTGATCCCCAGATGAGGGAACGGCAACTCGCGGAACGTGTTTCTCTTCGTCCGGGAACCGGGGCGCGATGGGGATGCACGCGTTGTCCGATTTCTCCCAAATTCACCAACCGGAACAGTGGCGACGCTTTGGGCGCGACCAGGGGTTTTCAGCTCCCGCGACTTGGGCGGGCTCCAGTTGTCATGGGGGATGGATCGTGCATAGTTGAGAAGTACCAACGTGATGAATCTTCCAAACTCCGTTCTCCGCGTTGCCGGGAGAGGGATATTTTTTACCGGAGTTTCCAGTGTCGGGAAGATCAGCCTCCGAGCCGAATGCGGGCGTGTGCGTCCGTCGCATGGAAGCGGCTGTGGCTGAACGGATTGGCTCCGCACGATACCAACTCTGGTTCCAGGCCCACACCGCTTTCGTGCCGTGCCCCGGTGAGCTACGGGTGGTGGTTCCCACGCTCCAGTTCCGCGAGTGGCTCGAAGAAACTTTTGCCGAAGCGATCCGTGCCGCGGCCCACGATGTGTTCGGCTCGGATCACCCAGTGCGTTTCGTGGTGGAACCGGAGCTGTTCGCCTCAGCATCCGAGTCCGCGTCTCGATCGAATGCTGAGGATGCCAAGCCCGAAACCGTGCCGACGGCTTCTCGCAGCACCGCAGCCGAACCGACTCCGCAGCCATCGAAACGCAGCACTTCAGAAAAACGTCGGACGCTGTTCGGAGATGAGATCGTTCCGCCGGAACCACCACGAGGGCGGGCGGGCGTGAAACCGAAGCCCGAAACAGGCCGCCGTTGGAAGTCGCTGGATGACTTCGTCGTCGGTGCCTCGAACCGGGTCGCGCACGCCTCCGCCCGTAGTGTGATCGAAGACCCTGGGCAAGGCGGCAATCCGCTCGTCCTGCATGGTCCGGTCGGCACCGGCAAGACGCACTTGCTGGAAGGGATTTATGCGGGGTTCCGTAAGCAGTTTGCCCGCGATTTCCGGCCCACGTTCGTCACGGCGGAAGAGTTTACGACCCGGTTCGTCCAAGCCACCCGGTTCGGCAAACAATCCGCGTTCCGCCGACAGTTCCGGGATTGTTCGGCCTTGCTGCTCGACGATCTGGACTTGCTCGCCACCAAGCGAGCGACCCAGGAAGAGTTTTTGTACACCTTCGACAGCCTGATTTCTGATGGCTGCCAGATCGTCGTGACGATGGACTGTCACCCGCGTTTGGCGGATGAGTTGATGCCAGAGTTGGTCGATCGCCTGCTGGGCGGGGCAGTCTGGGGATTGCTGCCGCCAGACGATGAAACCCGGCTAGGCATTCTCCGCCAGCGTGCCGCACAACCCGGCCCCGCGTTCCCGGATGAGGTCTTGAAGTTCCTGGCCCGCAGCCTACGAGGGAATGTCCGCGAGTTGGAAGGTGCGATCAACAGCGTCCGCCACTATGCACGGGTCACGGGTGGGCCGATATCGCCCCAACTGGCCCGCGAAGCCCTCGGCGATCTGCTCCGGCATGTTGTCCGCACGGTCACCCTGGCGGATGTCGATGCCGCGGTCTGCGCGATGCTCCGACTGGCCAACGGGGCGTTGCAATCAAAGGCACGCACTTGGGCCGTCAGCCATCCGCGGATGCTCGCCGTGTTCCTGGCCCGGAAGCACACCACGGCCACCTATGGAGAAATCGCCCGGTACTTCGGAGCGAAGAACCACAGTACCGCCGTCGCGGCGGAGAAGAAGGTTCGCGGCTGGCTGCAAAACGATGAACCCCTCTCCCTGGGTGAGCGGGTCTGGGCCACTCGGGATCTGCTCGACCGGATCGAACGGGAATTGCAGCGCTGACTTCATCCAAAAACCTATCAAACCATTGGAATTCGGGAGTTTTTCCGAGATCGACCGCCGCAAAGTCGTTACAATCATCCGTGTGGAATGATTCATCCCACACATGGCGCGTTCACAGGCTCTCGACCCTGTTCGGATCGAATCTCATGTCGTCGAGTGTCGACCCGAAACAACCACCAGTCAATCGGACGGTGGTTCTCCGCACGAACCGAACTGCGCCACCAGAGACGCACAATACCGATTATGATCTGTCTCTTCCCACGCAGACTCCCTCGGCCACGCTACAAGTCGCGGAACCGGCTTTGCCGCTCTCGGTCGCGGAACCCGCTGTCACGTTCCGCAAACCGGGTCATTTAGATGCGGAAACGCGGGCACTGTTTCACCAACGCCTCCGCTTGTGCTGCCTGATCGCGGCTGGGCCGTTTGGCTTCTTCGTGGCCTGCTCGGGGACAAACTTCATCCAGCTCCTCAGCCGGGATACGGTCGGCTGGACCGGGTTCGGTCTGGCTTTATTCACCCTGTCCAGTTTGGCCGGTGCCGCCGGATTCCTGTTTCGCCGACAAACCCTGGATGAGAAATGGCTGCGCGTGCTGGAACTGGCCATCTTCGGCATCATGGCCACCTGCATCGCCTACTGGGAATTCGCCGTCCTGACCGGAACGCCGGGCTTAGTGGATGCGGAATACCTCACCATGCCGTCGATGACCGAACAGGTCTACGTCCTCGCGGCGGCGCTGTTCGTCCATTTCTGTTGGTTCGTCCTGATTGTGTTCCACGGAGTGCTGGTGCCGAACACGTTGGCTCGTGGGGTCGGTGTCGCATTTGGAATGTGCGTCGCCGCCGTGGCGATTAGCGTGATTGTGGTGTTCACCCACCCGGCGACGGGCCGCAATGCGGGCGTTTTGTTCGCTGTCTCGACCACGATGCTGGGGGCGGCCGTGGGGCTGAGCGTCTTCGGGACAGCGAAAACCGAGGAATTGCGGGAAGAGGTCCGCACCGCCCGTGAGGCCATGCGGGAACTTGGTCAGTACCGCCTCCGCCGCAAACTGGGCCAGGGCGGAATGGGCGAAGTCTACCTCGCGGAGCATCGCCTGCTCAAGCGGCCCTGTGCCCTCAAACGGATTCACCCTCGGTTCGTGCATAATGCCGATCAACTCAAACGGTTTGAGCGTGAGGTGCAAGCCACCGCCGGTTTGAGACATCCGAACACAGTCGAAATTTATGACTATGGCCGAGCCGATGATGGCACCTTCTTTTATGTGATGGAATTCGTTCCGGGAATGAATCTCGAAGAAATCGTGTTGAAGTACGGGCCGATGCCCCCGGATCGCGTGGTCTACATCCTCCGGCAAATCTGCGGGGCACTGCGTGAAGCCCATCGGCATGCCCTGGTCCACCGCGACATCAAGCCCAGCAACATTCTGGTGGTGTCCAACGGCCACCCGCACGATCTGGCCAAACTCGTCGATTTCGGCCTCGTTCACACCATCAACACCGATATGGAATCGGAGAGCCAGCAACACAAACTCACCCGCGACGGTCTGATTGTCGGCACGCCAGAATACATGAGCCCGGAGCAA
>JAIXLE010000200.1 GCA_026931725.1 Bacteroidales bacterium | reverse complement strand
GGCATGGGGCGGTCCAGTTGGTCGCGGATTTCCGTTTCGGCATCCAGTCCCAGAGCGTGAAACATGGTGGCATGAACATCATCCGGCCGCACGGGGCGGTCTTTCGGATAGGCACCCGATGGGTCGGATTCCCCGTAGATTGATCCGCCGCGGATGCCGCCGCCGGCCAGCAGGATCGAGTAACATTGCGGCCAATGGTCGCGGCCGGCTTTGTCGTTGATTTTCGGGGTACGGCCAAAATCGCCGGTCCAGTAGACGAGCGTTTCCTCCAGAAGCCCGCGTGCTTGCAGGTCTTCGAGCAAGGCGGAGACGCTCTCATCCGTGTGGGGGAGAAGCGATTTTTTCAGTTTGGTGAAATTATCGTCATGGGTATCCCAGCCACTAATACCACGCGAGTAGTAGACCGTAACGAATCGGACACCCGCTTCGACCAGTCGCCGGGCCAGCAGGCAGCTTTGACCGTAGGTATGGCGGCCATAACGGTCACGGGTGGAGGGTGATTCCGCGGCGAGGTCGAACGCGGCCTGGGTTTGTGCGGATGTCAGCAGTTCCACGGCCTTCGTTTGATAATCGCTCAATCCTTTCACAGATGCGGTGCGATCCGCCAAGCGACTGAGGGCGGCGAGTTGGGTTCGCATGGCTTCGCGGTCTTGAATCTGTTGGACGCTCAAACCATCGGGTAACGTCAATTCTGATACTTTGAAGTTTGGCGAATTCGGATCGGAAAGCACCCACAACGGGTCATGGTTTTTACCGAGGAACCCCGCGAACTCGCCCGGTGTGCGGAACGGTCCATCGGCAATCATCCAGGGCAGTGCAACCGATGTCGGAACTTGCCCCGCCGCGGGGGCGAGGTGATCGACGATGGAACCGGGGTGGGGGAAATCCGTGGCCGAGGCGTTGGCACTGACGATATTGATGAGTGGTTGTCGCCCACTGAGGGCGTAGTAAGCCCCGCTATTATGAGAGGACATCGTGTGATGCACACTGCGGATCACGGCATAGCGATCCGACAGGGCCGCGAGTTTGGGCAGATGCTCAGTAACGCGGAGTTCCGGTGTCCGGGATGGAATCACTCGGAATTCCCCGCGAATTCCTTCAGGCGCGTTCGGCTTGGCATCAAAGGTATCCAGGTGGGGCGCTCCGCCGAACTGAAAGAGCATGATGACGCTCTTTGCGGTCGCATTTCGTGACGAGGAGCGTGCCCGTGCTTGCAGAAACGCTGGCAGAGACAAGCCCATCGCTCCAACCGCTCCGAATTTGAGAGCGGTGCGACGGGTGTAATTGTGATAACCGTTGGAGTGTGCCATGTCAAACGGCCCCCAGGGTAGGTTAAAGAGGAGGCGGAAGAAGCGGAAGAAGTCACCTCATTATAGCCGAAAATCACACGCGAGCGAATCGGCATTTCAGGTTGGTCCGCATTCGAACAGAATATTCTGCGTGGAACCTTGGGAATCCGCACAGACGCAGTCCCGTTCCGGTACATTGTAATACAAAGACCATCCGGGTCCGCTGCGTGTTGGAGTGACTTTACCTGCCGGAACCCGCAAGGGGCTGTTAGGCAGCCATCCGTTTTGGGGTATGTCCATTTAAGGAACCGTCCGTATGGCGGAACCGCCGAAAACTCGAGTCAGCCTGCTGGCCCGCCTCAAAAGCGGCCACGATGATGTGGCATGGACCGAGTTCGTCCATCTCTATGCCCCGGTGATCTATGGCTTTGCGCGCAAACGTGGGTTGCAGGATTCCGACGCGGCAGACCTTATGCAGGAGGTTCTCCGCAGTGTCGCTCGCAACGCGGAGCGTATGGAATATGACCCCAAACGCGGCACCTTCCGAGGTTGGCTCTATACGGTCACACGGAACAAGATTTACAATTTCTTAAATGGGCAAAAGAACCGCCCCCGAGCGGTCGGTGATTCGGCCGCACAGGAACGACTCGATGCCGTCCCGGATCGCAACATCGACCCGGATGAAGATTGGGAATTGGAATACCAGCGTCGTCTGTCTGCTCAAGCGATGGATGCCGTGAAGGGAGAATTTCAGCCGAATACTTGGAAAGCGTTCTGGGGCACGGCGGTTGAAGGCCGTGCCGCACAAGAAGTGGGCGATGAACTCCGCATGTCGCCAGGGGCTGTCTACGTTGCCAAGAGCCGGGTTCTGGCTCGCCTCCGCGAAGAGGTGCAAACCCTGTTGGCCGAACAAGAAGATTAACCCGGCCCCAGTTGCACGGGAGCATAATGAGTATGGCTCATGAGACGAACAAAGAATGGGACGGAAACGAATTGGGTTGTCCATCCACAGATGACCTCCGTACTCTGCTGCGTGACGAAAATCCAGATGAACAGACACAAATTTTGACGGACCATGTGGGAGCATGTAACGGGTGCCAATGTCGCATAGAAGAACTGGCGACGCACGGCACAATGGCGTTGTCTGCCGCTGTACGGCACATTGATCGCGCGGAACCCGCTAAGGATTCAGAATACTGGCGCGCACTCAATCAGATTCAAGGGCCGCAGACAGCGTTGTTTGGCCATTCCAGTGAGTTTCCCCGAGAATCTCTGTCCGATCTGCAACTCGACTTTCTGGACACCAGTGATGAGCCCGGCTCGATTGGTCGGCTTGGGACGTTTGAAGTTCGGCGGG
>JAIXLE010000092.1 GCA_026931725.1 Bacteroidales bacterium | reverse complement strand
GATCGGCCCCGTTCTCATCCGTCCCATCTCAACGATGGCTGGGCGGTTCTGGCGGGAGCAGGCGGGGGATGGGGGGCTTCGCCGCCAAGCCAGGGGGAGCGGCCGCGATGGCCGGGCTACCGAAGGTCCGATTATTCCCATCCACGGGGGCCACGCCACGGGCCACGATGGGTGGTTCGAGCATCAGCGAGGCCGGGATCGCGCTACTGCGGATTTCGGCTCTCCGATCGTCCGTCGCGGTCAGAGAGGCCACGGCTTCCGTGCGGGGACGGCTACCGGCCGTCGGGCGGTCATTCCGATTCACGTTCCCCGCTTCCCGAGCGGCCACACGAGAAGGGGGCGTTCGCAAGGCTCCGATCCAGGTTTCTTGCAGTTCGTCGACGCTGCCGAAGCCGTAGATTTGTTGAACAGCTTGTTCCCAGTTCCGGTTATCATTCCGCATTCCCACGGCGAGGAACTGGAGCAACTTCGCCCGCCCTTCCCGACCGCCGCCACCCTGAGCCACCAAATACGACGAGATCGAATAGCCTTGAGCATACAGAACAATCATATCACGCGGATATTCTTTCAGGGCGAACAG
Source organism: Bacteroidales bacterium (assembly GCA_026931725.1). Taxonomy (GTDB): domain Bacteria; phylum Planctomycetota; class Planctomycetia; order Gemmatales; family Gemmataceae; genus JAIXLE01. The sequence continues at coordinate 18,269 of JAIXLE010000092.1, read as the reverse complement.
CACCCGCAGGGGGATACCACGACCCTGGTTCAAAATCTCTCGACAGCGGACATCATGGTTGAAGCGTTCATCATCGTTTTCCGAGAGAACGCTGCCCCCTTCATCCGCCCAGCGTGGCACGGGCTGGCCGAAATGGTGAGCAAGGACCGTATGGGTGACTTCGTGGGGTAAAACACTGTACATCAGCTGTTCCATCCCACCGAAGATCTGCATTTCCTGAGACGAAACCACGGACTTCTGCCCATTCGAGCCGAAGGTGAACGTGGTGGCTCCGCCGGTTTGCCCCATCGTCACCTTGACGCGGAGCGGGCATTTTTGGGGCCAGTTCGGCATTTCGTAGCCGAGCCACTCCAACGCCTTCTCGCGGCGATACCGTTCCGCCGCACGGGCAAACTGCTCGGCCAGTTCACGGTTGGCGGCCTCGACGATAAAGTTCTCACTCGCCACTCGGTTCTGAGCCGATACAGGGGCGGCGATGGCCAACAGAGCAAAAGCGATAAACGGCATAGGCCGGCGAAGCGTCATTCCCTTGACCTCCGGGACCGGATGAACCGGCAGGGCGGCATTAGAAGCGAGCGAGACGCCCGGCTTCCGTGAGGGCGTCGGAAGTCTACACGCACCCCGCGTGCCAGGAGCGAATCCTGAACAAGAAGTTGCGGCCCGGCATGAAATAACAGTCGGCTGTTACGGGACTTCGGGAATGAACCGCTGTTGCGGAATTCCCGAGCCGCCCTGAGAAACGGTGTAACTTCTACAGAAGGAACCCCGACCCTGGCTTCCTCTGTAAGAGTTACACAAACAGCCTTGATGCCCTGTTCACTGCGGAAAGGAAATGATGAGATGACGGGATGTGCGGAAGCCCGGAACGGGAACCCGCCCAGGAGTGCCCCAGAGGCTCAGTACGTTGCACTGAGTAAAACGCGGTGGGCGGAATCGAATCCTTACAGTCTCACAATCAGTATTGAACAAACTGGGTATCACCGGCGGAACCAGCGGCTGGCTTTGGGGCGGGGGTCATGCACGGCTCCTCGGCGATTGTCCTTGCCAGCCGGGATCGACACGATGTGGGCGGTGGCCTCTTTGGACAGGACCGCCAAGCCATAACCATCATTTTCTTGCGCGATGTTCGATTCCAATACCACTCCCCCTGTTCCCTCGACACGGATGCCATCGCGCTGATTCCCAGAGCATTCGTTTTCCTGAGCGGTGCCCGCGGCGGAGTCCGTGTAGAGCAGACCGTTCGCGCCGTTGCGCATGGCCGCATTGGCTTTCAGCGTCGGGGTGGCGTTGGCCGAAACCCGCGCGCCATTGCGACCGTTGGCCGTCAGGCGATTCCCGGTGACGAGGCCGCCCGTCTGATCGACGAATACGATGCCATCTTCCCGGTTCGTCTCACAGGTATTTCCATCAATTTGAGGTGTGGCCTGGTCGCGGACAAAAATCCCGAACTTCCCATTGCCCAGGCAGCGGTTCGCCCGCAATGTGATACCCGGATTGGCGGGGCCACGCACCATGACCCCCGCCTCGACATTCGCCTCGAACGTATTGTCTTCGATGGTCGCGGTGGTCGCCTGTTCCACGGTCATGCCGGACTTGTTGTTCCGAAAGGTCGATTGCCGAATTTGGGACAGTCCCGACGAGGTCAAGAAGATCCCAGACAGTCCATTGTCCACGAAAAGACAACCTTCCACCCGCAGAGACGCGGACTCCCGCGTGAGAATTCCCACGCCATGATTCTTCAGGAGTTCCACAGCCCGTGTCCCCAGGTGTGAGGCCTTGTCCTGGGAAATGCCATGTCCCTGATACGGCCTGCCCTCATAATCCCCGGAGCGGCCACCCGTCACAACACAGTCGGAAAGGATCAACTCCCCGTGGGAAAGTCGAATCACATCACCAGGATGAGGACCATCTCGGCGCACGGTCATCCCCTGCAAGTGGACCCGCATGGACGTAGCGACCCGCAACCCAAACTTGGGACCACCACAGCGCAAAATGGTCTTACCCTTACCAGCCCCGGTGATCGTCACGGGGATCGAAATGGTGAGAGGATCGGGCAGGCGGTAGGTCTGTTCTTCGAGCCGGATCATGCGTCCGCGAGACTGGCGGATGGCTTCTTCGAGATCGAGAAAGAGTTCGCGTGTCCCATCGGGGGATACGGTCCAAATCGGGCTGCGATCCAATCGCCATAACCAAAAAAGAGGAGCCAGCACCCCACGCGGCATCATCCGATAGCCCAGGCCGCCTTCCTGGGCGCTCTGTCCTTGCGCGGACACCAGACAGTACCGCACGGACTGAAAACGGGACCGTACCAGATTGACGAAGTTCGAGTAGCCACAATGATCGGATCGCAACCACTTCTCCAGGTCTTGGGATGCCGTTTGGAGGATGTCCCAAATGGGACCAGTCGGGGAATAGTCCGGTTCGGTCAGGGCACGCCGGGCCGACTCCGGGAGATCGGGCCGGGCCAGCAACTCATCGCCCTTGGTGAGAACGACAATGAGATTCTGATTCTTGGTCTTCCCTTCCGCTTGGCTCATCGTTTGCAGGTAGACCGCCATCATGGCATTGATCAGTTCGGGTCCACCCTGTTCCTCGTCCTCCTTGACGCTGAGCAGCATGACGATGTTGGTGCTGTTTTGGACATACTTGGCCGCGTCTGCCATGACGGTTGCGTCCAAAAAGGCTTCACCGCCGGTGTCGAAAATCACGAGTTGGCAGCCGCCGACACGCGGGATGTGATCGAGTCGCAAAATTTGCGGCTGCTGAAAGATGGTGCGTGTCCCTTCCGGCAACCGACCCTGGCGGATGGTCCGCAACCGAGTCATTGCTTGTCGCATCTGGATTTCATCGAGCCAACTGTAGTAGAAGTCTGTGTCCTTCCAGCGGGCCGCCAGGCCGTTGATTTCCTCGATCAGACTCTCGATGAACACGGTCTTCCCATGTCCCGGCAACCCGATGATGGAGACGGGGAGCGGTGGGTGGGAGTCGTGGTCCGCGGCATATTGCAGCGGGATCGTGTAGCCTCCACATGCCGGATGGGGACAGCGGAGCACGCGTCCCCGGTCCGGGTCCGTATCGGGAAGCAGATCGCGTTGTTCCAGGCAGTACGGGCAAAGCATCATTTCCAACTCCGGGCATGGTCCCATTAATGAACAGTCGAGGTCACGGCGGACACGAGCGCGGCAATGCGCATGGGGGCCAGTACGGGTTCGTCCTGGATCACCCGTGTGACCAAAGGGTACAGTTTTTTGAAATTGTCCAATTCCCTTCCGTTGGAAATGATGTGCCAGCCCACCCAGAGGATCGGTTCTCTCGTGGTAAGGGACCACCGCTGGCACGGAATGTCCCCACCCGGTGATTTGGCGATCTTGTGGAAATGCTCGACCAGAAACACGCGGAAATCGGTCGCATCGGTGAGCTTGGCGAGTTCTTTTTCGAGTTTGTCCCATTTCCGGGCTGTATACAGTTTGTCGGCCTCCGCGGTTGCCGTGTGAAATTCGCGGGATGGCCGCACGCTCTTCCGCGCCTCTCCCTGCGCCCGTGTGCGGATCATGAGTGCGGCGAGCGGCAATGTCTCCAATGCCATGTACAGGGCGCGAACTCCAGGGATGGCAGGCTCGGAGAACTCCACCCGCAGATAGGCTCCTGGGCAATCTTCATACGGTGGTTGACCCCATGCAAACACAAACCCAGCATCGGAGCGGTCGAGAATCGGTGTCAGCACCTGTTCGAGAATCGCGTTTTCCTGGAGTAGCTTTCGTAATTTGGCTGCATCTTCGTCCCGGAAAGCGGTCGCGGTGGCGATCAATTTATCATCATGCGTAGGAGGAGTGGACTCCGCGTGGATGGCAGCGAGGATGTCGTACTCTTTCAGCACTGCGGGATCGGTACGCATATCATTAAGGACCGCCCTGGCAAAAGTGACCAAGTCCGCGGCGAGTGCCTTGTGTGTGACCTGAGAAATGAACCAGTCGCGGAACCAAGTGTCGATCAGTTCCCGCCAGCTTCCCTTGCCGAGGAACAGTTTCCGTAATTCCTTGGTTTTCCCGGCACTCGCTAGCGCCAAAAGCATGAGACGGGGAATGGGGTCATCTTTGATCCCCTGTTTGAGTTGTTCGTTTGTCCATTCGAGTAGCTCTGTAGCACAATCCTGGGACACCGTTTTTTTGGGGCATCGTGCGAACAGCCATTTCCCAATTTGTGGTACAGGAATGGGTTGCTGGAGTCGCTTCAGTCGATCCGATTGCGGCGGGCCGAACCATTCTTCGACCAAAGGTTTCACTATCTCGCGCAAACGCGGTTGCGGAATATCGGTCTGGAATCGCTCTGCGATCCAACGGTTCCAGATAGCCTCCGCGCCGGGTGCCTGGAGGGCATGGGTGAGGATCGGTTCGGGAATATCTTTCAGTTCGGACACATCCGCGGTGGAATCTTGCATCACCTGATACATGCGGTATCCGGCTTCCAGATCCGCGTCCGATGTGTCGCATGTCCACTTTTGGGAAAAGTGGTCGAGTAATGGGTTCTCCTGCGGGGTCGGCGGAATGGACATGGTCCCGGTTTTCCACTCGATGCGATACGAACGGCGGTAGGGCCAGTCACGCACGGTCGCGGGGTCATAGCCGCCGACAAACCGGAAGGGGAGCGTCGTCAAGGATTGCCCGGTGGACAGCGTATCAAAACTGGCTTTGCGACGTAACGCGGGGGGCAAATGGCGGAACAAGACACGCAACCAGTTGGCGACTTGGTCGGGATGGTCCGGCAAAGCGAGAGGACGTGGGTCATCCGTCTCCTCCAGCCAGCGGGCGAGCATCGGCAAACAATTGGAGACATCGGGCAATTCCGCCGGGTCGGACGGCACCGCGTCCAAAGGCAGTTCCTCGGCGTTGGGAAGTTCCCCGGTTTGCCAGGGTTTGTGTTCGTTGTCGGTGTCCGGGCGATTCTGAAAAGTAAACCGATCAAAAATGGCAAATGGGTTCGCGCCGAATCGGTCGAACTCGGCATCCTTCAGAATCAGGGCGTGTGCGTGAAACCGACCGGCACGATTGAGGGCATCGCGTTCCTTCACGGGCACCGTGCGGGCGAGGACCGCACCCACATTGGGGACATGAAAATAGGACAGCCGCACCGTCAAATGCTCCCGAGCCGAGTCCGCGGCCGGCCAGGTAAAATCCTCGATGCGGCGAGCAATTTCTCGCTGTGACTCTTTGAGACACGGGCTACACAGCCAGACCTGGAACCCGCGCCGACCCACCGGCGAGAATTCCGCTTCCACATTGCTGTAGATCAACTGATCCGCGCGGACATGCTGGGGTTGAGACATCGGGACTGGCTCATGTTGGGAGTGAATAGGCCAATCGGGCGGAGAACAACGGATTCCGTCCACCCCGGATGGAAACAACCGGATCAAAAGCTTGCGGATCCAAGATCATTCCGCCCGTGCGTTTCTCTGATGGGCGGCCAAACCCACCGGGCGCGTTTCCAGGCTTCGTGACCCATTCCAAAAAGCCGTCCTGGAGGAAAAACAGAGACTGACTGCTGGCTGAGCGAGTCCGCGCTAACCGTTGGAGTACCCCAATGGCGGCAGGATGTCCACCGTGTCCGGCCAAATAGTCGGCTAACTGTACGGCCCATTTGGGCGAGGTTTGGCTCAAGGCGCGATCCGCGGCCCGCCATTCCGCCAGATTCGGTAGGCGATACCCCGCACCGAGCCAATGGGCAAAATTCTCGGCTTCCTGTGGGAGCAATCCGCTGAGGAACAACTCCGTATCCGGCCCCGTGCGGGTTTCCCGCCAACCCAGACGCGGGTTGTGCGTGAGCATTTCCGCGTACCATTCGTCCCCCGGCCCGTGCGGCTCCGCGAGCCACAGTTCCACTTGGGCTTTCGTGATCGGCAAAATCGCGATCGCCGTGCGAATGCCGGGCAGCGGAACATACGGGAAGCCGGTACGATCCAACACACAGTCTTCAGGCACCATTTAGGATGGACCTCCTGCCGAGGGCGGAACGGGAGGAAGTGTCAGCAAGTATTCCTCAGCGTGAATACGATCAAACAGGCTGAGAACTCGACCCGCGACCCAACATTGCCGGGTGGAGTCGTATTCCCATTGTATGGGTTGGCCGTCCGCGTTCCGCCCCGTCGCGGTCGTCTCGGAATGCACGACCACCTGTTCCCGCACCGGAAACATGCTGGCTTGAAACGTCTTGATCCGCACGCGGACGAACCCACCGGAAACGCAGCCCGCCAGAGACGGCAGCAACCCCGACTCGCCATTCGCGCAGAACACCTGCCCTGGTGGGTGATCGTGCTGACAATTGGGGCACGGCACGGCTCGCCGCATCCGCCACGCATCCAGGCGGGTGAGTTCGGGGCCGGTCAGCGGTTGCCATTCTCCGAGGGCTGGCGCATCCGTCCGTGTGGGTTTTTGCCGGGTACGGAGCCCGTTTTCCCAGATGGTTTCCACGACGGATTTGAGGGGTTCTCGCTCCGAGGGCACGCACCACCCCAGCCGAACAGGTGCGGCCAACGGACCAGGATAGACGGCCCGCCCCGGTTCACACCGCCAACCCGATGTCGGCCAACTCACGGGTAAACCACCCGCCACCAGCAGCCGGGTTTCCCGAGGTTGTGGGTTTACCAGCCGAGCCAGCGCGGGCATGTCCAAGTCATTCAAAGATTTGTCCTGGTCTGCCCCGGCAATGGGGATGGTCGGATCCAGCGCCACCACGGCGAAGTGATTTTGCCAGGGATTTTGCAACCAGTCGCCGAGATCGAACACCGGGTGCGCGGCAAAGAGTACGACCCGCACCGGCCACGGACTCGGCAGAGCTTCCAGCGTGGGCGCGAGGACTCGGCCTCGTCCGGCATTGTGAGAGAACAGTTCTTCCGATCGCTGCAAGAATGTTTGCAACGGATAGCGTGCCGTTCCTCCGAGAAAAGCAATCTCGGGTTGAACGGGTTCGGGCAACTCCTCGGCGAGTCCTTCCACCAAGCTCAGCAGCACGGGCCGAAACCCCTCCGCGGCGCGGGAGACATCGAGCAGAACGACGTTCCGTTGCGGGGGAGCGGGGTGCAGTCGGAACCAGAAAACACTCACGCCAGTCACCCATCAGGACACAGGAGCAGGTTCGACGCTTATTCTCAGACCGTACCGTGAGAATAAAAGCCCGGATCGGGCGCGGATAGCCAAGGTTTGACAATCATACCCATCATCTCTGGTCAATAGGACCGCCGACACGGATAAAATGGAAACGATCGGCCCCATATTTGGCCCCGTATATTGGGCGATCGTGTGAAATTCTCATCGCAACTCGGGGCGGGACGCACACGGTTCGTGATCCACGCGGTAAAATCTGGCAAGGATTCGCTGCCATCCTGACCGTCGCTGTCATCTGAACCCATGAGGCGAGAGAATGTTGAGAATGCCGCTCGCAGGTTTGGTATTGTGCCTGATGATGGCCAACACGGTGTCCGCCGCGGATACCACCCCGATTCCACTGGCAACCCGTACACCCATCGAACGACAATATAATGTGGTCTACGCCGAGGTCGGCGGAGAGAAACTCCGGCTCGATCTGGCACGGCCCCGCACCGGCGGCCCGTTTCCCTGTGTCGTCTGCCTGCATGGCGGAGCCTGGAAGATGGGCAGCCGCAAAGACTTGTCCGAACCGTTCGGCGAGGTGAGTTTTGGGATTCCCGGAGCAAGCCTCATTGAGGTACTCGCGGATCGCGGGTTCGCGGCAGTCAGCGTGAGCTATCGCCTGGCACCACGGCATCAGTTCCCCGCTCAGATTCACGATGCGAAAGCCGCTGTCCGCTTCCTGCGGTCCCAGGCTGCGCAACTGCGGATCGACCCCAATCGCATCGCGGCTTTGGGGTTCTCCGCTGGGGGGCACTTGGCCGCGCTGCTGGGCACAACCGGGGCAGCCGAAGATCGCGTATTTGGCGGCACGCTGTTCCCCCATGTGAAAAGCGATGTCGCGTGTGTCGTCGATTTTTTCGGACCCAGCGATCTGACCTTGTACAGCCAAACCCCTGGGATCGAGGAAATCTTCTTCCGTCCGCTGCTGGGTGCGCTGTTTCAGGACAACCCGACCGTGTATAAAAAGGCCTCACCGCTTAATCATGTCAGTGCGGATGATCCGCCGTTTCTGTTGATTCACGGCACCGCGGATTTGGTTGTCCCCATCATCCATTCGGAGCGACTGCACAAAAAGCTCCGGGCTACAGGCGTGGAATCGGCCTTGCTGTCTCTGTCCGGCAAAGGGCATGGATGGTCTGGTGAAGACATGATCCAATCGACGGATGCAACGGTGAAGTTTCTCTCCAAGCACCTATCGGAAAAACCACAGTGACCACCACGCGACTCGAACCGCCGCCAACGGCACCAACCGGACCCCCAACGGGCATCCTCGTGGCCGGGCTCATGGGCCTGGCTCTGATGGTGCTATTCGCGCACGGTTGCCACAATCACGATGAAGACCTGGAACCATCCGCGATGGTTCTCCAGGTCGACGACCCCAACGGGTAGTGGTATACTCCTGGCGAGAACCATTCTTTTCCCCGGCAGATCCCTCATGTCGACTTCCCCCGAATCGGGCTCCACGCCACCGACCAATACTCGGCGGCGATTCCTTCTTCCGATGGTCGTGCTGATCGCGGTTGCGGCTGGCATCGGTTTCTTCGCCGTCGTGGCCGACCCCGGAGCGAAACCATCAGCCCCGCTAAACCCGCTCGCACCACCGCCCGTGCTGCCCGCACCCAAACCCACGGAAGCCGCCGCCAATACCCCCGAGGGGTTATTCCAGGCCGGGAAGTATGAACAGGCACTACAGGCATGGAACGCCGCCGCGCAAGCAGACTCGACACTGCCCCCTGGCCGTGTGGCTCTGGCGGAACGGTTCGCGCGTTCTGGCCAGGCCGCCCCGGCTCGCTTCCATCTGGAAGTCGCCGCGACGGAGTTCCCCGATCATCCCGCCGTGTTTCTGCTGAATGGCGGCTTCGCCCTGGCGGAGCAACGCATGACCGATGCGATGCTCTCATTCCAGCACGCACAGGATCTCGCCGGGAACCCGAAATGGACGGAATCGCAGATGAAGCAGTTCGTCCGTGATGCGCAACTGGGAATCGCCAGTGTGTATGAACTCCGGGCAAACTGGCCCGCGGCCCGTGATCTGCTGGCAACCGTGTTGGAATCGGCCCCCACGCAAACGGCACTCCGCGAGCGATACGCCGTGGCCCTGTTCCGTTCCAACAACCCAGATGCGGCCCTGAAAGAGTTTCAAACCGCCTTCGCTGCGAACAACCAGATTGACCCACCCGAATTGCAGATGGCGCTCTTGTGGTCCACGCTCGCCAACGATGCCAAAACTGAGGAATGGTTCCAAAAAGCGGTCGCAGCCTATCCGAAGAACGGCAAACCATTCCGGGCCTACGCCAGTTGGCTGCTCAACGTCAACCGATCGCACGAGGCCGCCCCGATCCTGGCAACGGCGGAAAAACTGGACCCGAAGAACCGAGAAACCCGCACCCTGCAAGGCGTGCTGGCCCGCTATCAAAAGGATTACCCCACGGCGGAAGCCATCTTCGAGACGCTGTTCGCGGAAGACCTGAACGATACCTCGGCGGCCTGGAACCTCGCCTTGTCACTCGCCGATTCCGCGGATGCGAGCAAACGGGCTCGCAGTGTAGCGATTGCAGAATCCGAAGCCCGCAAGCATCAACAATCTGGTGAAGCCTACGCGGTTCTGGGCTGGTGCTACTACCGCAATGGCCGGCGGCCCGAAGCGGAGCAGGCTCTGGCTTTGGCCACATCCGCCGGGGATGTACGGCTAGACACGATGTATTACCTCGCCAGAATTCAAGCCGATCAGGGAACCGTTGAGGAGCCGCTGCAAAAGCTCACGGTGGCGTTGCAATCACGCGGCCCCTTCATCTACCGTGCCGAGGCCGAAGCTCTCAAAGCGGAACTCACGGCGAAGAAAGCCCAGCCCGCACCGAGTACCACACCATCTGACAAACCCGCGCATGAGCCGAAACCATGAGCGCAGAAAATCGCGGCCCCGAAAACCTCTCCGAAATTCTGGGGCGGATGTTCGCCGCCCGAGGTTGGGGGCGAAAATCCGAGCGGGAACGACTCGAACGCGCTTGGTTCGATGCGGTCGGTGAGGAACTCGGCGGGCAAACACGCCCCGGTGGGTTACGCCGGGGTGTCCTCGAAATCGAAGTGCGAAACGGTGTCCTGATGCAGGAACTCGCCCAGTTCCGCAAGCGGGAATTACTCACCAAACTGCGGGCGGTTCTCCCCGGCGTGACCGTCACCAACCTCAAATTCCGGGTGGGGGTCTGGTAAGTGCTTCTCCAAAAACGATACCGTGATCTCGGTTTCCATCTTTCTGATCTCTGCGTCTTGGTGGCTCTGCGCGAGCGGTTGTCAGATCCGCCCCGATTTCACGGCCCCTGCACACAGCGGAAACCTAGATGCGATAGCCCAGAATCGACATCGCCTTTCCCCCGGCCCGCGGGTTTGTACCGGGAACAGAATCGGTCGCTACACAGAAACGAACCACCCCGATGCACCCGCTTCGGTAGAAGCGGGTTCGGTTCGTCTGGGTCAAAGCTACTCGCTGGCCCCTGGGGATTGACTTTCGGACTCTTTTCGTAGTAATCCGGCGTGTACCAATCCGAACACCACTCCCAGACGTTTCCCGCCATGTCATAAAGCCCATAACCGTTCGGCGCAAACGAACCGACCGGAGCCGTGCGGGCGAAACCGTCACGCTGGGTATTTTGGCTCGGAAAACGGCCCTGCCAAATGTTACAGCGGAACGTCCCACCCGCGCCGGGTTCTTTCTCTCCCCAGACAAACGGTTGCCCCGCGAGCCCACCCCGAGCGGCAAATTCCCACTCCGCCTCCGTCGGCAACCGCTTCCCGGCCCACTGCGCATAGGCCGCCGCATCGGCGTAAGCGATGTGAACAACGGGGTGATCTTCCCGGCCGATAATCGTGCTGTCCGGCCCTTCAGGATGATGCCAACAGGCACCCGACACCCACGACCACCAGTTTCCGACATCGTCCCACGGCACGTCATGGTCCGGCGGGGTGAACACGACAGAACCCGCGACGAGCTTCTCTTCCGGCGGTGGCGGCGTGCCCGGTGGTGCATTCTTCATAATGGATGCGAGCGTCGGTGCCACCTCCGCCACGGTGACATACTGCGTGGCCTGCACAAATTCCGCGAATTGCCGATTCGTCACCTCGTGCGTGTCCATCCAGAAGCCGGACACCGTAACTGCATGCGTGGGTGCATCCGCGAAGAAACGGCCGCCTTCATCCGTGCCCATCAAAAAGGTGCCGCCCGGAATCCAGACCATCCCCGCTGGCGTGTGGGACGGGAACAGGATGAACATAACCGCTACCCCGATTCCCAGACCCAACATCACGCCGATCCAAACACGCGGCCATTTCCGAATCGGGGCAGTGGGTGTGCCCGCCTCGGTGACCGGAGACGTGGGATGGCGCTTGGCGGATGCTTGGACCGTCCGGGGCATGGTGGCCTACCTATCTTGAAGAGTCATCTTCCCAGAAGGGTTCATTCCTGATAATCTCGACAAACTTACTCGACAATCGGTGTCGGGGAAGACGATATTCCCTTTTCAGATTATCATGCCGAGATGACCGCTCGTAGAGGTTTGTGAAAGATGCCGCAGGTGAACCAGCGTGTCTTACCGGGGTTCCGGTTGAGCCTCGGATTCACGATGCTGTATTTGACCGTGTTGGTGGCGGTGCCGCTCGCGGCCTGCTTCATCACCACGGCCCGGCTCACGCCTGCACAATTTGGGGCGGCCGTCTGGACCCCGCGGGCCGTGGCGGCTTATTCGCTGACCGCTTCCGCGGCCTTCTTGGCAGCCTGCATCAGCGCGATTCTGGGTTCCCTCATCGCCTGGGCACTGGTCCGCTACGACTTCCCGCTCAAACGCTACTTTGATGCGATGGTCGATTTGCCGTTTGCCCTCCCGACCGCGGTCGCGGGGTTGGTCTTCTCGACTCTGTATGTCCCGAGCGGCCTATTCGGACGGTTTCTGACACCACTGGGCATCGAATTGGCCTACTCACGCGGCGGCATCATTCTCGTCATGGTGTTCATCGGCTTCCCCTTCGTGGTGCGGACGCTCCAACCGATTTTGGAAAGCCTGGACCGGGAATCCGAGGAAGCCAGTCTCATGCTCGGCGCGAGTCGCTGGCAGACCTTCCGCCATGTGATCTTTCCGTCGATTTTACCCGGCATCGTCACGGGTTTTGCCCTGGCGTTCGCACGAGCTCTGGGTGAGTACGGGTCGATCGTGTTCATTTCGAGTAACATTCCGGGCCAGTCCGAAATCGCCGCCGTGCTGGTGGTGAACAAACTTGAAGAGTTCCAATACGCGGAGGCAACCGCCGTGGCGACGGTGCTACTCACCGCATCCTTCGCCATGCTCGCCATCATCAATCGCCTCGAACGCTGGAGCCGACGTTGGGACAGTTGAGGTCACCGGAAACCCCGAAGTCCGGCGGAGAGGAAAGGGATGAGGAACGCGGAATGACGGAATCCGGCCAGCAACCCGATGCGGATACAACGCCTCACCCGCCAGCCCTGCCCGCCCGTGCGCCGACTTCCGGCGATCCCGCCTGGGTACGGATTCTGATTACGACGATCGCGGTGGGTTCGCTCATCGTTCTGGTCGTGATCCCCGTGCTGAGCGTGTTTGTCGAAGCCCTGAGCCGAGGCGTGACACGCTACGCCCAGAATCTGACCGATCCCGATAATCTTTCCGCGATTGCCCTCACGGCGGTGGTGGCTCCGTGTGCGGTCATCCTGAACACGCTGTTCGGTGTCGCGGCGGCCTGGGCGATTGCCCGATTCCAGTTTCCCGGACGGACTCTGTTGGTCACGTTTATTGATCTTCCTTTTGCCATCTCGCCGGTGGTCGCGGGGTTGATGTTCGTGCTGCTGTTCGGCTCATCGGGTTGGTTCGGCCCCTGGTTGAATGCGCACGGCTTACGTCTCCTGTTCACCCCATTGGCACTCGTCATTGCCACGACTTTCGTGACGCTGCCATTCGTCGCCCGTGAGCTGATTCCGGTGATGGAGGCAATCGGCCCGGATGAGGAACTCGCGGCACTCAGCCTCGGAGCGAATGGCCGACAAATTTTCTGGCGGATCACGCTCCCGAACGTGAAATGGGGGCTGCTGTACGGCTTGATCCTCTGCAATGCCCGTGCGATGGGTGAGTTCGGCGCGGTGTATGTCGTCGGCGGCCGCATCGCCGGGGAAACCAACACGATGCCACTCCAGGTGGAAATGCTGTTCCAAGGGTTCGACAGCCCCGCCGCGTTCGCCGTCGCCACGGTGTTGACGATGTTGGGGCTCGTCTCACTGGGACTCAAGACCTGGGTGGAATCGCAACAGGACGACGGCCAGAAACAGGAGGAACCCGCGGAACCGGGTATCACCGAATCCGTGATCCCCCCGAAAACCGCATGATCTTCCCCCTTCGGAAACGATAGGCGTTATGAGCATCATTGCCAAGAACATCGTCAAACAGTTTGGCGATAAGGTCATCCTCAACGATGTCACCGTGGAAGCCCCTTCGGGGGCGCTGGTCGCCTTGTTGGGGCCATCCGGGTCTGGAAAGACGACCCTGCTCCGCATCATCTCGGGGCTCGAAGTCCCCGATCAGGGCACCGTGCAGTTCCACGCGGACGACATCACCCGCCGTTCGGCCCGTGATCGCAATGTGGGTTTCGTCTTCCAGCATTACGCCCTGTTCCGGCACATGACGGTGTTCGAGAATATCGCCTTCGGGCTGCGGGTCCGCAAAATCTCCGAAGCGAAGATCCGCGAACGGGTGCATGAACTGCTGGAACTGGTGAAACTCCCCGAAATGGCCGACCGCTACCCCGCCAAGCTCTCCGGCGGTCAGAAACAGCGGATCGCTTTGGCCCGTGCCATCGCGCCGAAACCGGCGGTCCTTCTCCTCGATGAACCGTTCGGTGCCCTGGATGCCAACGTCCGCGAGGAACTCCGCCAGTGGCTCCGCCGTTGCCACGATGAGTACCACATGACGAGCATCTTCGTCACCCACGATCAGGAGGAAGCCTTCGAGGTCGCGGATAAGATCGTCGTGATGAACAAAGGGCGGGTCGAACAGGAAGGCAGCCCCGCCGAGGTGTTCGAGCATCCCGCGAACGCCTTCGTCATGAAGTTCCTCGGCAAAGTGAACAGCTTTCAAGCCGTGCTGCAAGATGGCCGGGTGTTATTCGGCAACGTCGAGATGCCAGTAGGGGCGAATCAGGTCATCCAGACGGGGAACGGCAAGGCGGATGTGTATGTGCGTCCGCATGAACTCGATCTGGGCCGTACCGCGGAATCCGGGAACTGTTTGCGTGGCAAAGTCATGCACATTAACCCAGCCGGTTCCATCGTCAAGGTGCGGGTTCTCGTCGAGGACTTTGGCCTCGTGGTGAATGTCGACATCAGCCCGGAAAGGCATCGGCAACTGGCCCTGGCATCAGGAGAGTCGATTTTCGTCTCACCGAAGAACGCCAAAATTTTCGAGCCAGACTACGCCATCTGATCGGAAGGCGACCGAACCGAAGCCCTCATTCCCCCGCGCTGGACTCCGGCAGGGGCTCCCCGATTACCACGGTTTGCCGATGGCACGGGCCATGAGATCGTAACCATCCGCGGCCGTGACCTTGGCGGTGATGAAGTCGCCCGGTTGCAGATTCTTCCCCTTCACGCGAATCGCACAGTCAATGTCCGGCGCATCGGCCGTGGTGCGGCCAACGCAATGGTTGGCGAACTCGGGATCGGGGCCGTCGATGATGACGACCTGTTCGCTGCCGACACGGCTTTGGGTGTGCGCAAACGCGACTTGCTGCTGCACTTCCATTAACGCATCCCGCCGGGCGAGCCGGACATCCTCGGGGATGTGCCCATCCAGTTTCATGGCTGGCGTGCCCGGTTCGGGTGAGTACGGGAAGACACCGCATCGCTCGAATTTGGCCTCGGCAAGGAACTGCCGCAGTTCCTCGAACTCCGCATCGGTTTCGCCGGGGAACCCCACGATGAACGTGGTGCGAATGGCGATTCCCGGCACCGCGGTTCGCAGCCGTTCCAGCAGTTTGACCGTGGCTTCCCGATCCACACGGCGAACCATCCGTTTCAACACACGGTCGTTGATATGTTGCAACGGCATATCCAGGTACGGAATCACCTTCTTGAGCGAACCGAGAGCCGAATACAGTTCCTCGGTGAAATGTTCTGGGTAGGCGTAGAGCAACCGTACCCATTCGATCCCCGGTACAGCCTCCAGGGCACGGAGCAACTCGGCCAGCCGGGGTTTGCCGTACAGGTCCATCCCGTAGTAGGTGGTATCCTGGGCCACCACGATCAGTTCCCGGACACCATCGGCGGCCAGTTCGTGCGCTTCGCGGATCACTTCTTCCATCGGCTTGGTCAGGTGCTTACCCCGCATGGCGGGAATCGCACAGTAGGTGCAAACGCGGTCGCAACCTTCGCTGATTTTCAGATAGGCATAATGCCGGGGCGTGATCCGCAAGCGGGCGGTGTCGTCGAGCGCCCGCACCGGCGCCGGTCGGAACAGCGAGCGTTGCTCATTCTGTTGCAGCACAGCGCGATCCACCACCGCCGCAATCTCTTCTCGACCGAAGACCCCAACAATCTGATCGACTTCGGGCACCTGTTCAAACAGCAACTCCCGGTGCCGTTCCGCCATGCACCCCGCGACCACCACCGCCCCCACACGCCCCTGATTCTTCAGATCCAGCATTTCCCGGATCACCGCGAGGGACTCTTGCCGAGCGGGTTCGATGAAGCCGCACGTGTTGATAACGACGACATCCGCGCCGTCCGCGTCCGGTTGCAGCGCGTAGCCATCCTGGGCCAACTTGCCGAGCATCCGTTCGGAATCGACGAGATTCTTCGGGCAACCGAGTGAAACAAAGGAATAGCTGCCTTTGATGTCGGTGGAAGCAGTTGGGGTGGGTTGTGCGGTCGTGAGTGGTAAAGACTTGGCTGGCATGAAACAGGCTCAGGCGAAAAAGTACGGCCCACTTGGATGGGGCCGTCTGATCCATCGCTAAATGGTCGAACAGTCTTTATAGGAGGCCGCGTCCGGGGAAGTCAACCGGCCAATGGACTTCCCGCACATTTTCGTATGCCCGGAAGCGGCAAAACCCACCCGGCATCCTGGCGAGGCACCCGGTTACTTCTTCGCCGTGGAAAACTGATAAATCGTCGTCTGACGGTAGGTTTCTCCTGGCCGCAAGATAATCGAGGGGAATTCCGGCCGATTCGCGGAGTCTGGGAAGTGCTGTGTTTCCAGGCAGATTGCGGTGTGCTGCTTGTAGACTGCGCCGCCTTTCCCGGTGATGGTGCCATCCAGGAAGTTGCCTGTGTACAGTTGAACGCCCGGCTCCGTGGTCAGCACTTTGAGGATGCGCCCGGTCTTGGGTTCGCTCAGAGTCGCAACGTGTCTCGGCTGTGGCGTGGGCTGCATTCCCGTCACATAGTTCAGATCGTAGCCGACGGGTTTGCCCCCGGCTTCCTGTAACCGTTTGCCCACAGCGGTCGGCTGGCGAAAATCAAACGGGGTGTTCGCCACGGAAACGATCTTCCCTGTGGGCAACAGCAGCTCATCAGAAGCGGTGAACTGTTCCGCCGCGAGCTGTAAAATGTGCTCTCCGATCGAACCGGCATGGTGGCCCGCCAGATTGAAGTAGCTGTGGTTCGTCAGATTCACCGGAGTCGGCTTATCCGTGGTGGCGTGATAGTCGATGCGGAGGGCGTTATCGGCAGTCATCGTGTAGGTGACAACGCATTGCAGGTTGCCGGGGTAGCCCTCTTCCTTATCACGGCTGGTGTAGCTCAGTTTCAACGCGGGGCCGTCCGCGGTGAGCATTGGTTCCGCTTTCCAGACCTTCTTATCGAAGCCGGAAATGCCGCCGTGCAGGCTGTGTTCACCGTTGGTGGCACCGACCTTGTAGGTCTTGCCATCCAGGGTGAATTGCGCGTTTCGCACGCGGTTGGCAACCCGCCCGGTGATGCACCCGAAGTACGGATGCCCAGCCAAATAACCTTTCAAATTGTCGAATCCGAGTACGATATCATCGAACTGACCGTTCTGATCGGGAACGTGCAGTTCCGTGACGATACCGCCGTAGGTGATGATCTTGGCCCACGCGCCGTTTGTGTTGGCGAGCGTGTACGCCGTGATTTTCGTGCCATCGGCGAGTGTGCCGAACGGTTCTTCCGTGTAGGCCGGGCCGGTTTTCGGGCCAGCGTTCACAAGTGGAGACAGGGCCATGATGAGGAGCAACCCAGAAAGGAAACGCATCTGCCGAACTCCCTGGAAGAGGAGGAGGAACGCCGTTACCGAGGCCGTGCGCGGGCGGCACACGGTTCAAACCACGGTTTGACTCCGAGAATCCGCGACCGTCTCAAGAGCCGATTCTAACCAACTCCGCACAGCTGACCGCGTCGGAACACGCCATACCATGTAGCTGACCAGACCGATGACCAATCCGATGATCGCCGGGTCGGCGGTGAGGTGATACAGAATCGCGCACACGAAGCCGATGCCTTCGATCATGGTCATTTCGACAAACTTCGCACCGCCGTACACTTCGAGCAATTGCTGATACTCCGCCGTGGTATCGGTGGCCAGCGTGCGGTCTTGGGCCACCCGGCGGACACCTGAGGTCAGCAACGCCCGATGGACGAACCACGCGATGAGGGGGATTTGCACGGCCAGCGCCAGCCCCACCCAACTCGCCACCGGCCGCCCCGCGAACTGCACGGCGTTTCCGGCTAGCGGTATCCCGCCCAGGGCCATTTGCACCACGCCCACAATGGAACATGTGACGATGATAAGCCCGATGGGCATGGCGAGGCCCACCAGCCGGAAGACACGCAAACGGGAAGGGAAACCGGCATGGTCGAGCGCCACTTCATCCAGCATCATGTTCTCGCAGCAGAAAACGGCTCACGATCGGTTCTGATCCTGCAAGGATTGTATCAGTTCCGCCGTGAAAGGACGCACGGGAACGATTTTGCCGAGGGAAGAAGGGGGAAGAGAAGATGCCGCACCCCGAAAGGAAGTGTGTCCGTGATTGCCCCGTTTCACCGTTCATGAGCCCGGTCGGGCGATTCGTTCAATCTGAATAATCAGTTCGCCCGCAACGAATTGCCCACGCGCATCATTT
>JAIXLE010000058.1 GCA_026931725.1 Bacteroidales bacterium | reverse complement strand
TTCATTCTTTCAATTGGCCGATTGTTCCCGACTCCGTGATGAAATATTCGGGTTACCATGCCGTTTTCAATCCGCGGCGAGTCGGTAGCCGACGCCCTGTTCCGTGAGCAAGTAGCGAGGTTGGGCGGGGTCGTCTTCGATCTTGCGGCGGAGGCCAGCCATGAAGACCCGCAGGTAGTGAGTCTCTTGCACCTGATGCGGCCCCCAGACTTCCTTCAGAAGGAATCGATGGGTAAGCACCTTTCCGGCATGGCGGACGAGTGTCGTCAGCAGCTTGTATTCGAGAGGCGTCAGGTGGATTTCGGCATCCTGGACGAAGACCCTTCGTGCGGCCAGATCGACCTTCAGATCGCTCAGTACGAAGACTGAGGACTCGCGGTCCCCGCTAGCTCGCGCGACATGGCGCAAGGCGACACGGATGCGAGCCAAAAGCTCCCCGGTGCTGAACGGCTTGGTCAAGTAGTCGTCCGCACCGCTGTCCAGGGCGGTCACCTTCTGTTGTTCCTGGTCGCGGGCACTCAAGATGATGATCGGGGCGTGGAGCCATTCGCGTAGCTGGCGAAGGATGTCCTGCCCATCCACATCCGGCAGGCCCAGATCGAGAATCACCAGGTCGGGAGGTTGCTGGACAGCGAGGCGAACCGCTAGCTGACCGGTGTCGGCCTCCACCAGGCGATAGCCCTCACCGGCCAGGGAGGTCCGGAGGAACCGGCGGATGGGCAGCTCATCCTCGATCAGCAGCAGCAGTAAAGGAGTGGTCGTAGACATCGTTCAAGCATCCGCCTTCGCCGTGAGTTCTTCTAATGCAACCTGCGGTGGCTTCTTGCAGGGAAGGGAGATGATGAACTCGGCCCCGCCGCTGGGGCGGTTGCCCGCACTGATTCTTCCCTCGTGGGCCTCGATGATCGCC
Organism: Bacteroidales bacterium; assembly: GCA_026931725.1. GTDB lineage: Bacteria > Planctomycetota > Planctomycetia > Gemmatales > Gemmataceae > JAIXLE01. The sequence continues at coordinate 1,768 of JAIXLE010000058.1, read as the reverse complement.
TGACAAATCGCCAGCCCCAGCCCGACCCCGCGCCGTCCGTCGGTGGTCTTGGTCGTGCCGCGAAAAAACTTGTCAAACACTCTGGCTTCGCTCCCCGGCGGCAGTCCGGGGCCGTCGTCAGCGACCCGAATCTCGCAACGGTCTCCGAAGCTCTGGGCAGACAGTTCGATCCGACTGCCAGCCGGTGTGTATCGCGCGGCGTTCTCAATCAGGTTCACCAGCACCTGTTCCAGCAACAGCCCGTCCACGAAGAGCAAAGGCAGGTTGGGAGGCAGCGACACCGCTACGACGTGGTATTCCAGTTCCCGACGCAGACGAGCGAGTGCGGACCCCACGACCTCTTCCAACACGTGCCATTGCTTGTTCGGCTCGGCGGTCCCGGATTCCAAACGGGTCATTTCGAGCAAGTTCTCGACCAGGCGTGTGAGCCGATGTGCTTCGCCCACTACAGTCTGCAACAGTTCCTGTCGTGTTTCCGTGTCCTGGCCCGCTGAGCCTTCCAGCAAGCTGGTCGCGGCCCCGGCAATTGCAGCTAGCGGGGTGCGGAGGTCGTGGGAAACCGAACTCAGGAGCGAGTTGCGGAGTTGCTCAGCCTTGACGCGGAGTTGTGCTTCGGCGGCATCCAGCGTGGACTGGTCACGCTCGATGGCAAGAGCGATCAGGTCGACACAAGTTTCGAGCAACCGCCGCTGCTCGGGGTCGAGCAGCCACTGCAAGTCAACCGGCCGAACCCCCAGGGTGCCGACTGTCCGTTGCGACCCGACGAGTGGGACGAAGTAGGCGGTAGCATTTGGCAGCGTGTCCGTTCCGAGACCGGCTGTTCGGTCGTGATCAGCAACCCATTGGGCAACCACACCGTTGATCGACTGCCGGGCCACGTCTGTTTCCTCCCCGAACCGAAGTTTCAACGCGTCGTTCGGTTCGCGCAGGTACAGAACGACTTCGGCGGCGAAAATCTCCGTGAGGTGCTCGCCAGCCGTTCGGACTAGAAACTCGCTTCCCGTAACTTCGCTCAGTTGCTTGGTCAATCGGTAAAGTGCCGCAGTGCGGTGCTCTTGCTGCTGCGAGGCGCGCAATTGCCCTTGAACACGAGCGGTCAAAGTGCTGATGAGTAACCCGATGCCAAGCATGACCGCGAACGTCAGCAGATATTGAACATCAGTAAAGGCGAAACTGAAAAAGGGATGGACAAAGAAAAAATCGAACACAAGGACGTTGACCACAGCGGCCGTAATGGCCGGCCCCCGGCCAAGGCGCGCAGCCACGAACACCACACCCAGCAGAAACACCATCACAATGTTATCTTCAGCAAGCCGCCTTGTGTGGCACAGCCAGCTCACTGCCCCACACAAGGCCACAACCCCGGCCGTGGCGAGGTATCGGGACCAGACGAAATCCGAACGTCGAACTGGCGCTTGAGGTTGTGGCGACGGCGATGCCTCTCCTTCCCCTTTGATCACATAGACGTCGATGTCTCCGCTGCGTTCGAGCAGGTGATCCACGACCGTACCCGCGAGCCAGCGCCTGTACCACGGCTGGGCAGTCTTGCCGACGATGACCTTGGTCACATTTCTGGAGCGAGCGTATTCGAGGATGGTCTGGGCAACGTCCTGGCCGACCAAGGTGTGCGTTTCCGCGCCGAGTTGCTCCGCCAGGCGCAGGTGGTCGGAGACTCGTTGGCGGACGACTCCCGACGTTCGTCCTTCGCCTTGGGTATCGACGGCGACGGCCAGCCACTCGCCGCCGTAAGCAGCGGCCATCCGCTTCG
>JAIXLE010000114.1 GCA_026931725.1 Bacteroidales bacterium | reverse complement strand
CACAAGGAGCGTTCCCGTGTTCACCGTCGTCGCGCCGGAGAAGGTGCTGGTTCCGGTGAGCACCCACGTGCCCGCTCCGCTTTTCGTGAGCGCGGTGGCCCCGGTTCCATTATCGGCGATCGCTCCCGCGAGCGTGTTGTTCCCGGTGTTGGTTCCGGCCAGGGTGAATGTGCGGGCGGTGTTCGTGCCGGAGAGGAAAATGTCCGTTCCGGTCAGGTTGAGGGCCCCGGTGCCCGAGGCATCCACCGTTCCTCCTGCGGTGCCGATGGTGAAGCCGCGATTCGAGGACGTCGCGGCACCTGTGTAGCGCAGCGTGCCGCCGTTGAAGACGAGGTTGCGGTAGCTGCCGGTCGAGGCCCCGATGCCGCTCGCGGCGGATCCGCCGGCGCCGTAATTTCCGTTGTAAAGCTCCGCGCCGTCTTTGATCGAGGAGACGCTGAGGACGCCGTCCGACAGCACCGTTGCGCCGGTATAGGTATTCGAATCCGTCGTCACGAGCGTTCCGGCGCCGGATTTGGTGAGGCTGCCCAGGGTGGTATCCGTATATGTGGCTAAGCCGTTCACAAGGTTATTGCTCAAGGTAAGCGTTTTACCACTGGCGACACTCAAGGTCCCCCCATCCACGCCGAGCGCAATTCCGCCTGACTTGGCCAAGGAAATGGTTTCCGTCACCTCAAGGGTGCCGCCGTTAAGGACCAAACTGGCTCCCGAACCCAGCGCGTCCGCCGCACCAATGCTCAACGTGCCTTGGTTCAGGTAGGTCGTTCCGGTATATGTATTCGAGCCAGTTAGAATGAGCGTGCCCGTACCCGCCTTCGTGAGCCCGTTGGCGCCGTTGCCGTTGGCAATGGCGCTGCCAATGGAGAGTTTGCCCGCGGCAGTCACAAAAACTTTGAGGTCGTTGTTGCTCGTTGCCGCCGCTCCGACTCCGAGCGTTCCATTCGAAATCGAATAGTCATTCGCTCCCGAAAAGAGCAGACCGCCGGAAGAGAGCGAGAGGGATTGGCCTGAACCGATGTCCAGTGACTGGCTGGAGCCGCTGGACAGAATTTTCAGGGAGTTCTGCGTGCGGTTGGCCGTTAGCGCCCCCGCTCCAGTCAGGCCCAAGTTTTGGGTTGTGCTGGAGGTATCGTTGATATCCGTTTGATAGCTGGTGAACCCCGTAATGACGTTGGAAGAATTAAATCCCCAGTTATTTCCGACCAAGACATAACCGCCGAGAATCCCATTCGTGTTGGCCGTGGTGGTGTTGACCAACCCATCCGCCGAAACGACGAGGGTGGCTCCGTTGCCGACCGCTCGGGTCATGGCACCCAACGAGAGGGTCGCTCCGCCGGTCGTGCGAGTCACGGTCGTCGCGCCTTGGGAAAGCGTCGTGCTTGCCACGGTTTCCACGTGGGTGCTGCTGGCCCCTTGGAGCGTGAGCTTGCTTCCGCCGAGTGTCAGAACGCCTTCGGGTAGTTTGGAGGTGTTATTCGTTCCGTAGTCGAGAATCACTTGCCCACCCGCCAGCGAGGAGAGGCCGGTGCTGGTGATATTACCCGAAATCGACAGGGTTTGGTTGTTATTCCAAGCCAGGGCGTTCTTGAGCGCGGGCGACCCCGTGCCATCGGCCATGTTGCCAGAAAGAATCACGTTGCCTGACCCAGCTAAATTGGTAATGCGTTGACCACTACTGCTGGCAGAGGTAGCCGAAATTCCCCCGGCGAGGGTGGTCGTCGCGCCCGTGTTAAAAATGACTGACGCGTTCAAATCTGAGCCGCTCGAATTCTGAGCAAGAAAGAGGGATTGAGTAAAGGTGAACGCGTTTTCGCCTACGACGGAGAAGCCAACTCCACTGTTTCCGATGTCGACCGATCTGGCGATTGTCCGGTCTCCCCCAAATGCGATCAGTTGAACGTTCCTTGTCCGAACGAGTCCGCTAAAGGCCGAATTTGATCCCACCTCCACGAAATTCACATTGTTGCCCGAGGTGATTGGTGTATTGGATGAGGCCGAATTGGTCCCCGAAATCCGGATGGAGGAAATGCCGGAGGTGTTGCTCAGGTTCAGTGCGAAGTTATTGTTGGAGCTGCCTCCGGAAACGTTCCCGCCAAATACCAGCTTCCCTCCCGCAGCGGCGGAGACGAGCGAGAGGCTGGCGGACGAGCTACTACTGTAAGCGAAGTTGTTATTGACCGTCTGGACCAGGGAAGAGTTGTTGGTGATCGTGTAAGCCACGACGCTACTGGCGGTCCCTATGGTGTTTCCGCCCAGGGTGAACGCCCCCGCACCCGAGTCGAACGTGATGTTTCGAAACACGAGCGTGGCGTTGGAGGTGAAATTGTTGTTTGGAGCGAGCCGGGTCGTCCCCGTGAAGACCAGGTCGGTCGTCGTGCTCGGGGTTGGGGCCACGTCCCCGACCCAATTCGCGGCATCATTCCAGTTGTTGGTGGTTGCGCTCCCTCCATCCCATGTGGACTGGGCGTGAGCCTGGGCGATGACGGCAAGCGCGGAGAGGGCAAAGGCTCCTGTGCGCAGGGAGCGAAAACCGGACGACATTCCAATGCGGGGGCGGGGATTTTTCATGTTTTGGGGTTTGGTTCAGGTCGAGATGCTACGATGAAAGGAAATATCGGGTGAAGAGGCGAGAGGAAAACCCCTGTTCTATTTCCTGACAACTCGCCCGGTCCCCGGAAGCCCACGGCCAATAC
>JAIXLE010000086.1 GCA_026931725.1 Bacteroidales bacterium | reverse complement strand
GTGCTGGACATGGCCCGTGAAGTGCTGCCCGTGGTCCGGCATACGCCCGTTCTGGCGGGTGTGTGTGGCACCGACCCCTTTCGTCTGATGCCGCAGTTCCTCCGACACATCCGCGATGCCGGGTTCTGCGGAGTGCAAAACTTCCCCACGGTCGGCCTGATCGACGGCGTGTTTCGTCAAAATCTCGAAGAAACCGGCATGGGGTTCGGCCTGGAAGTCGAGATGATCGCGGCCGCGGCGGATTTGGGTTTGCTCACCTGCCCCTACGTCTTCAGTGTGGCAGAAGCCGAGGCCATGACTGCTGCCGGGGCGGATGTCCTCATCCCGCACCTGGGCTTGACCACCAACGGCACCATCGGCGCGCAAACGGCCCTCACTCTGGACGAGGCCATCATCCGCGTTCAAGCGCTGTGCGAGGCGGCGAAGGCGGTGAACCCCGAAATTTTGGTCCTTTGCCACGGCGGCCCGATCGCCACCCCCGCCGATGTGGCGACGGTACTGGCCCGCACCCGCGGAGTTGTCGGCTTCTTCGGAGCCAGCAGCATCGAGCGATTGCCGGTCGAAGTCGCCATCACCGGCTGCGTGCAAGAGTTCAAGCGCATTCCGATGTGAGGAACATCGGTTCGCGGCGCGGCACGGACGGTATCGGAATGATGTCTTCTGGAGTGTCTTCACGATGCCAACATCGCATCACTGCCGATCTCACCTCAAACGAAAACCCTTGATGTTTCAGAATTTTCGACATTTCTAGATTTAAGAAACTCTGACACAAGTCAGACGGTCATCTGATCTTGACAGTGACTGGATATTCGTATAAGCCCCTCAAGCGATTCGGGAACTGAGACACTGTCCACATGGGCTGAGCCATGCCACGGCGATTGAATATACTCGTGAGTTCGACCCGCCAATGGAACCCCGATGATGAATTCATTCGCACTGGGATCAAACGATTGCTGGCATCCCTTATCGGCCCCGATCACAACTGGGTGCTGTGGAATCGGAACCCGGATCTGTTTTACAATCGTTGGGATGATGGCCGGATGCGGACGGATTTTCTGACGAACTCACTGCGAGATCCCGCACTCGATCAGATCGACTTGGTGGTCTTCGCGGGCACACCCGAATGGACCGGCCCGCCCGTGGACCGGGTGTATCGGACGCTCCTGACATTTCCCCAAATCCCCGTGCTGGTACTCGGGGTCGGCTCGGGTGGCGACACCCACCCACTCGCCGATCACGAAATCGCCGTTCTCGATCGTGAAAATGTACTCATCACGACACGCAGCCCGGATTTGGCAGATCAGCTCAATTCCCAGTTGTGCCAGCCGAAAGCGATTCCGCTACCCTGTCCGGCATTTTACAGCGGCCAGTTTCGCGGATGGCCCGACCATCGTCGCCACGGCATCATTGTGCAAAGTTCTGGTACGGCGAATCAGCAGATTAGTGAGACACTCGTTCAAGATTTACTCACGGCCCTGCGTGCGGCGGATACAACCCTCCCTCTCGATATTATCAGTTTTTACATCGACGAATTCATGCGATTCTCTCGGCTGGGGTTCCATTCCCCGTGCATCTACAGTTATGAGCCCGATGACTTACTCGCAGCACTTTCCCAGTATTCACTTCTGATTTCGACACGCCTGCACGGCGCGATTGCCGGGTTGTCGGCGGGCGTGCCCTCGATCTTGATCGCTGACGCGAACAATTTCCGCATTCGCAGCACACAGCGTCTATTTGGGAAGCTCTTGCCGGTGTTGACTGTACCGGAAGCGTTCAATCTGGCCCGACACATCACAAACGATGAACTCCACGACCGTTCCCAGGCGATTCAACAGTTTCAGGCGGAGTCATTCGCTCAGTTGAGCGGGCTTGTCAACACATTCCTGAAAAAGTATCTCCCCGGCGCGGTAAGGGATTCCCACACGGAGCGATAAATGAGCATTCTCCAAACATTTCCTACTGTAGCCGATTTCCGTGACACAACTGGCTTTGATGGTCCGTGGCGTTCCGCGGTGCATTCTGGCAATATCGGCGACATCATCTATTCATTGCCAACATGCCGCATGTTGGAAGTCAATCATTACATCTTGAACTTATGTGCGGACCCGGCCTTTGGAGGACGTGTCCTGTTGGAACGCTCGGCTCGATCGCTCGCACCGTTATTGTTGGCCCAGAAATATATCCGCCGAGTCACGATTATCAAATCCAATGTCCCGCTTGAATATGCCGCCCCTGCGGATCTTGGGGTGGATTATATCCTCGATTCCTTCCGTGGGAGCTATACGAATTGCAAGTTGCATTTAATGTATGCGCATGCGCTCCCCTATAACTTGACAATTGATGGTGCGCAACCGTGGTTAACCTGCGATCCTGAACCGAATACGTCGCCGAAACAACGGGAACCGTACATCGTCGTGGGGCTCACCAAACGGTATCGCCGGTTTGATCACAGTTACTACGAAAATCTCTTGCGTAATGTCCCTGCGGATCGTGTGTATTTTGTCGGTGTCGAAAACGATCAGATCGAACGTGCCAATATCGGCGGTACGGCTGTCCGAGTCACGGATTTTCTCGATCTGGCTCGATTCTTTGCGAATGCGGCATTATTTATTGGCAATCCATCCTTCCCTTATGCATTAGGGCATCCAGCAGGTGAAAATTTACCCGCCGGACGCTTGTTTGGGGCGGATGGTGA